>JAZLKH010000048.1:0-6311 GCA_045597545.1 Fibrobacter sp. | reverse complement strand
GACATTTTCAACGGCCTCATGGCATTCCCCAACCTGGTTGCCCTGATTCTCTTGAGCGGCATCGTAGCTCTTGAGACCAAGAGCTTCCTGGACCGTTTGCACAACGGCGAAGTGGGCGAATAAAATCTATCGGCTTCGCCAATTAAAACAGGCGGTTTTTATGGATAAGAAATTTGCAGTGGTTCTCCCGGCCGGTGGCTTGGGCAAGCGCATGGGCGGAAATATTCCCAAGCAGCTGATGCTTTTGGGCGGCAAGCCCGTTTACCGTTATTGCCTAGAAACATTTTTGCAAATGGATGAAATTGCCGAAGTGGTGATGGCCGTGCCTGCTGACTGGAAGAGCCATTTTGAAAACGAACTTTTCGCAGATGAAACAGAACGTTGCGATGCAGTTAAAAATTGCGCCAGCCTCACTCCAGAAATGCGAGCAAAGCTGAAAATTGTTGTAGGTGGTGCAGAGCGCTGGCAATCCGTAGAGAACGGAGTCAACGCTCTTACCAGTTCCGCAGAATTCGTGCTGGTTCACGACGTCGCCCGCCCCTTTATTAGCAAGGAAATCATTCTTGACGTTTGCAACACCTTGGTGACCAAGGGTGCATGCCTTGTGGCAAAGCCCGCCGTAGACACCATCAAAATTGCCGCCGATGGCAAGGTGCAAAAGACCATCGACCGCAACACCGTTTGGATGGCACAGACCCCCCAGGCAGCCTCCATCGATGTTTTGAAAAAACTCTACACAAGAATCGCAGCAGAACCGTTGGACTTTGTACCCACCGATGAAGCCAGCATTCTGGAATTTTTCGGAGAACCGGTCTACATCGTCAAGGGTGCCGCCGCAAACGACAAGCTGACCACCCCCGAAGACTTCGAAATCTTCGCCGCAAAGCTGAAGTAACAAACAGGACACTCATATTATTTTATTACATTGGTAATTCGGTATATTGGAGTTTTGGGAAACTCAACCTTGTTGGTGAATTAGGATATGAACATTTTAAGAGTCGTGGCATTTATCGGCGCGTTGGCAGCATTTTCCATTGCCGGCCAAACCGTATCCATTTTTGTGAAAGACCCTGCAGAATTGGAGAATCTTCAGCAGAACCTGACTAACCTCAAGTTAGAACTAGGGGCGGAGAATCCAGAAATCGATGCACTTCTGCAGCGCGCCACCCACATTGCAGAAATGAACAACCGCTGTTCCATGATTTCCATCAACGATGTTCTGGACGAGGCTTGCGGACGTTTCTATTCCGTGGACCTGCCCGAATTCGAAGCCCAGTACATGGAACTGACTGGTGAATTAAGCTTGAACGCCGTTAAGGTTGGAAACACCCTGGCAGAGCGCACCGAACAAATTCAGGTTTGTGCCACCGCCCTAGGCGGAATCCTCGTATCCAAGGATAAGTTGCTTAAACTGGACGGCGGCGTAGACCTGGAGCCCCTGGACCTAGCCGGAGCCTTCGACGCAACTTACGACTTTACCTTGTACTTTGACGAAAACCTAATGAACCAGCAGAAAAGGCTGATGGATCGTTGGGTGGAAAGATGTAGCGAGGTTGTGGTGCGAAAGGCGCACGATGAATTCGCACCACTGTTTGTCGACCGCATCAATGCCGTTAACGACTCCTTGGAAAAGAGCAACGCCAACGTCAAAATTGTGCTGGAACCGGAATATCTTGATTTCTATCTGGATCTCAACAAGAATGTTGCTGGAGCCTACTACCTGAATGGTGCTGAAATTTTCAATGTAAGTTCACTCCCTACAGGCAGAAGCTTTTCTCATATTATCGTAAACGTCCTTGACCAGAACGTACAGTTTCCCCTGGGTACTAACGGAAAGATGCAAAACTTTAGAGGTCGCGTAGAATTCACTGCAGCCTACCAGGAAAAGGACCTGATGGGTCGTTGGGTCTGGGGCAACAAGAAGACTATCAACCGGGCCAAGGTAAAGGGCGAAATTTCTGCAGCCGCCGTTGTAGGGGATTCAACCAAGCCGGCCCCCATTGTCAAGAAGCTCGCATCCCTTGATACGACAGCACTCATCGCTTCAGAGGCTGATTCCGAAGCCCAAGAGGCGAAGGATGCTGCCGCCAACGATGCGGCAAAAGACGCAGCAACTGGCGACGGTGGCAAGAAAATATCCTGGATTCCTACAGCCATTGCGGGAGCAGTCGCCATTGGCGGCGGCGTGATGGCAGCAGTCTTCAACAACAAGGCAAAAAAAGAAAGCGAAAAGAAGACCTTGACCCGCGAAGAGTACGACGACCGCTGCGACAAGATTGATAACGCCCAAACCATGCGAGCCGTAGGTTTGGGAATCGCCGCCGTGGGCCTTGTGGGCGTAGGCGTTACACTGCTTTTCTAAGGAGAGGATGATATGAAAATGAACAGAAAATCTTGCGCCCTCCTGAATCTAGCAATCGCGGCATCTCTCTTTGCATTTGCAGCCTGTTCCGACTATCTGGAAGACTTCCAGGATAAGTATGACGACGGCAAAGCCTTCGCCGAAATATCCAGCGACAGCGAAAATGGTGGCGACGACGGCAGCAGCGACAGCAAACTCAGTTCTTCCAACGGTGGCGACAGCGAACTCAGCTCTTCCAGTGATGACAGCAAGCTCAGTTCATCCAGCAAGGGCAACGGCGATGTCGATTCTTCCGACAGCACGGATAGTTCCAGTTCCGCTGCCGATCCAGTCAGTTCCTCTTCTGTTGCAGAATCCAGCAGCAGTACATTCGAGCCTTGCACAGGCACCGTGATTTATGATGCATCCATGGATTCCTTGTATGGTGTATTCGGTTACCCATTCATGACCGAATATGCAGAACTAGAGGCAAATTCAAGTGGAGTAAAAGCCACGATGAAATATGCAGAATCTGAGTATCAAACCCTTTTCCTTAATTTAGCCAATTCCTCCAAAAACGAAACAAAAGACATTGAAGCATGGGAAGGGGTCTGTATAGAGTATTCTTCCGACGGGAATCTGTCTTTTAATCTAAGCACCCCCCACGAACAAAATGCATATGCGGTAACTTCCTTACCCCAAACAAAAAACAACAAAGAAACTTTTACTTGGCGTTGGAACGATATTAAACAAAAGGGTAAGGCTTTCTCTATTAATAAAGTTGGTCAACTTGTCTTTTACTCTTTTGAATCAACAAAAACAATCACAATAACCATTCATAAAATCACAACATTGAAACCAGTGGATCTTGGTTTGAGCGGCGTTTACAACGGATTGGAACCAGTATCTGAATGCAGTGAAGGGTCGGCACAGATTATCTACAACGCTCCAGAAACGAAAAACGTATCCAGTTGGGGAACGAATTTCTTTTTAATATTCACTCCAGAAACAAATGCAACATACAACTCTACAAAAAATGTTCTTTCCATGAGCATGACAGCGCCAGAATCATACCAAATGAATATGGTAGGAGTCAACCAGGCTGAAACCAAAGATTGGGGTGGACTCTGCATAGAATATGAAGCAGACCATCCTTTATTCTGGAGCGTGTCCCTTCTCCAAAATATTGAGTCAAATCAATACACTTGGGATATGGGTTCCGAAGCAACGGTTGTTCTGCCAAAAACCGAAGGAATCAAGGCGTACAAAATTTCGTGGAAAAAATTTGGGGAATTAAAGAATAATAGTTTTGCCGGAATAATAAACGCAATGCAATTCCACCACGATAACTTTGACGAATATCATGTAGCAGACAAGTCTTACAATATTGAGGACTACAAGGCAACAGTGAATTTGGGCATACAAAGAATCACATCATACAACTAAAGAAAATGGGACTGATGAAGAAATCATCAGTCCTTTTTTGTTGATTAGTCTTCGAATTTCTTCTGCTTATTTGCCTTGATGCCAAAGAGTTTGAGGAAGACGCCTGTGCCGAACAGCACTACGATTGCAGTCACAATCCAATGGGTCTGGCCTCCTACAGGAATCTGGTAGAGGAGCACAGCAACGGACCAGGCAAGGATCGTCTGAACAGTCGCCATCAGCACGCCAAGTCCCAAGCCAATTTCGCGGACCACCACGCCCATGGCTGCCAAGCAAGGCACGTACAGCAAGATGAACACCAGGAAGGCAAACACCTGCCAGTTGAATCCGTCGTGACCGCCGTTATGGAAGTAGGAGCGCAGCGTGTTGTGCATAGTCACCGATTCTTCGCTTGCGGCACCATCCAATTCCTCGGAAGTTTTCAGTGGGTCAATCAAGCGACCAAATACATCAGCCAAATTTTCGGGAATGGTCTTTACCGCTTCAACGAAGGAGGCTGCCAGATTGGGAACGTCGCTGGATTCTTCGCTTCCGTCACCATTCAATTCAGCAGGGGCCATGGAGTACAGGGAATTCATGGTACCGATAATGGCTTCCTTAGCCAAGAGCCCTGTAAACAGGGAGACTGAGGCAGGCCAGTTGTTTTCTTCAACGCCGAAGGGTGCAAAGGCGGGAGTAATGGCCTTGCCAGTGTAGGCCAGAAGGCTGCTATCGGAATCGGCGTTGCTTGCAGTAAACTTGCCATCCACAAAGCCCACGCTATTGAAGATTCCAAGGGCTGCCACCGCAATAATAATCACCTTGCCTGCGCGAAGCACATAGTCCTTCAGCTTCAGCCAGGAGTGGATCAGCAGGGACTTCAACTTGGGCAAGTGATAGTTAGGCAATTCCATCACAAAGTTGCTGGATTGGCCCATAAAGAGAGACTTCTTCAGGAACAAGCCATAAACGATGGCGAATAGAATACCGACCAGGTAGAGGGCGAATACGATGGTTCCCGCCCGTTTACCAAAGAAGGCTGCAGCAAACAGGGCATACACCGGAAGGCGAGCGCCGCAGCTCATGAAAGGCACCAGGAAAATGGTAAGGAATCGTTCGCGCTTGCTTTCAAGAACGCGAGAGCCCATAATGCCCGGAACGCCGCAACCAAAGCCCACCATCATGGGGACAAAGGCACGACCAGGCAAGCCCAGGAACCGCATAAAGCGGTCTGCCACAAAGGCGGCGCGAGCCATGTAGCCAGAGTCTTCCAAAAAAGTCAGACACAGGAACATGAAGAAGATGACCGGAATAAAGGTAGACACGGTCTGGATACCTGCACCAACGCCGTCGGCGAGAATAGCGGTAATCCAGGCGGGCGCACCAATGACGTCACCCAGCAAGTAGCCCAGACCATCTACGAAAATAGCACCGAAGAGCACATCGAAGAAATCGATGAAAGCACTACCGATAGTCACTGCAACCCAGAACACCAGGTACATGACCACTAGGAAGATGGGTAGCGACAACCAGCGATTCAGAAGAATGGAATCCAGCTTGTCAGAGAAAGTCTTCTTGGAGCGATCACCCACAATCACGTCCTGGGCGATTTCGTGTGCCATGCTGTAGCGGGCATCGGCCATAACGAATTCAGATTCTTCACCCAGCTTTGCAGTAATTTCCTCGCGATTCAACTTGACTCCGGCAGCAGCAAACTTGTCTGCATAGCTGTTGCTATTGCCCAGGTACATGAGGGAAACCCAACGGGGGTCCGCATCCAGCATCTTTGCCACAGGAGCTACCTGAGGTTCCAATTCCTTCACAACGGATTCAACCTTGTCACCGTACGTGAGCTTAGCCGGAATAGCAATTTGGCTAGAGATAACATGGGCCATCTGGCTAATGAAATTGGTAATACTCTTTTCGCTCACTGCAGAAAGAGGGATTGCGGGCACCCCGAAACGCTTAGAAAGAGCTTCAAGGTCAATATGGAGGCCACGCTTTTCGGCAATGTCCATCATGTTCACAGCAATGACCATGGGCTGCTGCATATCCACCAGCTGGCTTGTCAAGAACATGTTGCGTTCCACATTGGTGGCGTCCATGATGTTCACAATCAAGTCGGCTTCACGGGTCAGCAAGAAATCGACGGCGGCGCGTTCATCTTCGGAGTTGGCGAAGATGGCGTAAGTGCCCGGAAGGTCCACCACGCGGATGTGGCGGGCTCCCAGATCAAAATAACCTTCCTTCTTTTCAACAGTAACGCCAGGCCAGTTACCCACACTCTGGCGGGAGCCGGTAAGGGCGTTAAATAACGCAGTCTTACCGCAGTTAGGGTTACCTGCAATAGCAATAGTAAACGGTTTCGGGGCCATTACACCCTCCTCAAATTCAACACATTGCCTTCTTCGCGGCGAAGGGACAAGCGGTACGAAAGAACGCTCACTTCGATGGGATCACCCAGGGGAGCAATCTGCATCACTTCCAGAGTTACGCCACGAACGAGGCCCATAGAGAGCAACTTGGACTTGTAGCGGGCATCGCC
>JAZLKH010000047.1:0-95671 GCA_045597545.1 Fibrobacter sp. | reverse complement strand
ACATGTTCGTAATAGATTTCGTCGTCGGCAACGGCAGTCTGGAGCTTGGTGTCCCAGTTCACCAGACGCTTACCGCGGTAGATCAGGCCCTTCTTGAACAGGTTGAAGAAGGCGTGGCGAACAGCCTTGGCGCAGATGGGGTCCAAGGTGAAGCGCTGACGGCTCCAGTCGCAGCTCACGCCCAAGCTCTTCAGCTGCTTGGTAATGCGGGCTTCGTATTCTTCCTTCCATTTCCAGATGCGTTCCACCAGAGCGTCGCGGCCAATGTCGTGACGGGTCTTGTGCTCGTCCTGGAACAGGCGCTTTTCCACAACAGCCTGGGTGGCGATACCTGCGTGGTCCGTACCCGGAATCCACAAAGTGTCGCGGCCAGTCTTACGGCGGTAGCGTACCAAAATATCCTGAAGTGTGTCGTTCAAAGCGTGGCCCAGGTGCAGGGCGCCGGTCACGTTAGGAGGCGGAATGACGACAGAGAACGGTTCGCCCTTACCGCTAGGAGCAAAGCTATTTTTGTCAGCCCAGGTCTGGTGCCAGCGGGCTTCAACTTCTGAAGAATTATAACGTGTTTCCATAATATCCTTCGGCTCGGTCATGCCAGAATGTAAACATTCTGTCGCGACACTCGCCTTGTTTATATTTCCATAATATCCTTCGGCTCGAAAATGCGTACACAAGTGTCCACGCTTCATTCGCCTCGTTATTTTTCCATAGTAATTAACTTCCACAAGTAATTGTATTCTTAATGGGCGCAAATCTAGAAAAAAATTGTATTTCTGCTTCAATCCTAATTCTTAAGAGCTGTAATTGGAACGACAAAAACTCCATCGGGTCTTTGATAGGCAGCATTGCTCAGTCCGCAAATGACGCAAAGATTGGAGGGAGGCTTGCCGTTTGGGTCCAATGCAATGTCGTCTCGGATTCTTAAAAGATTTTTTGCAGCAGAATCAATTTGGTTTGCACCTAGCTTTATTTCGAATGCGGTCCAGCTACCATCGGGCATCTCAATGACTGCGTCGATTTCGTTGTTGCGGTAATCCTGGTAGTGGAATAGTTTTCCTTCAAAGGCACTTGCGTAAATGTCTAAATCTCGTACGCATAAGGCTTCGAATAAAAATCCTAAGGTGTTTAAATCTCCAAAGAGTTTTTCGGGCGTTGCTTTTAGTAGGGCCGCTGCCAGGGATGGGTCCGTCAGGTGCCTTTTTTCTGCCTGTCGGATGCGAACGCTTGATCTAATATTGGAATGGAACGGAGGTTGGTTTTCTATTAGGAAAAGTCTTTTGAAAATGTCGAGGTATGTGGCTACAGTATCGGTGTCTATGTCTTCGTCATCGATTTCCTTGATGTCGTTTTTTAGAAGCTTATTTGTTGCTGTGGTTGATTCATTTCGTGCTAGGGATTTTAGCAATGCCATCATTTTTGAAGAATCTCGTTTGACTCCGTCAATACGTTGAACATCGTCATCGATAATGGACTTGACATAGGCGAGAGGTGTTTTGGCGGCCTGTTTGGTTGTCAAGGATAGATTGCCGGGCCATCCTCCACGTACAATGAGGTCTATGATGTCCCTAAGCGAAATGTCGCCTGTCATAACGGGTGCGATTTTGCCGTTGCAAATGTCTAGCAAAGATATGGTTCCAGTTGATGCTCCGCATTCAAAAAGCGACATGGTTCGCAAACGAATTTTTACGATTCGGCCTGCACCACTATGCAAAACGCCCTTACGCTGAGGGGTAGATGAACCTGTAAGAATGAATTGCCCTTTTTCTGGAGATTCGTCGACCTTAAAACGTATTGCGTCCCAGATTGGCGGAACTTCTTGCCATTCGTCTATTAGACGCGGTTTTTCTCCGTCAAGCAGAAGGTTTGGGTCCATTTCAGCAAGTCGTCTGTTCTGAAAGTTCCCTTTGGGATCTCCTAGTCCGACTTTGCTTTTGGAATGAAATTCGGAGGTCCAGGTCTTTCCTCACCATTTGGGCCCCTCGATACAGATCGCGCCAAAGGTGGTCAGGGCATCTTCCACATTCTTGTCGATAATACGTTTTTTATAGGAGTTGTTGCTCATGGCGAAAAAATAATTAATTGGTTTGATTTTGACAAGTTGTTCGGTGTGTTTTTAGAATTTCAATCGGTGTGATTTTACAAATTATTTCTTCTTAGTTCGATAAACATTTCTTGTGTCGCAGGCGCAGAGGGCTTTTTGACTTCTTAAAATGGTCATGGCGTCTGTGGAATCCCGCAGGATGCGAAGCAGGTTATCCATGGAACGGCTCTGTGTTACAGTTCCTTTTTCATACTTGGCAAAGGCCTTCGGTCCGCCACCTACGATTTCTGCAAATTCTTCCTGGGAGTAGCCGAACTTCTTGCGGATTTCTACGATTTCCTGGGGTTGCAATAAGCCCTCCGCTTCCCTGTAGAGAGCGTCTAGCTTTTTGTTGATGGGACCTTCTCGTTCTTCATCGCAAAAGTCTTCGCCACAGCCTGTACAGTGGTAGATGGGAATGTTTTTGATTGTGATACTCTTTCCCTTGTAGGTGTATGTGTCTGTGATTTTTTTACGAATTACTTTTGCTTCGCAAATAGGGCATATCTTTATAATCATCTATAACTCCTTGAACGAAATAATGACTCCGTTTCCATTTTTTGCTATTTGAATTTTGATGTACAGCTTTACGCAAGAACCATCTGCTTTTGTGTCGGTCGAATGATATACATCTTGCCAAAGAGTTGCGTCAGCGTCGGTTGTCATGGTGCGCTTTGCCGAGGTGTTCCATTCAGAAAGTCTCCTCAAATGCAAAAGAATCTGTTACAATGAAAATATAGATATAAAAGTACCATAATGGTACTTTTTGCAAGTGATATTTTTGCATTTATCCTCCTGTCGCTACATGCTGAAAAGCGACGGTTTTGTGCATTAGCTTTATTTATCAAAAAGTGGTTTAAGTTCGGCGAAATGATTGCCTAAGCTTTGTAAGCGGCTTTCTTTTCGGCCACGGCAAGTTTGCGGGTAACCTTTCTCTTTGTAGGAACTTTAGGAACCGCGATCATTTGAACATTTAGTGCGTTCAATACGCGTAAAATGGTGTCAAAACGGGGGTGAGCGTCTTCATTCAGCGCCTTGTAAAGACTTTCTCTGCCGAGACCTGTTGCTTTTGCAATTTGAGCGATGCCGCGAACTTTGGCTACGTATCCAATGGTCCTCAACAAAACGGTGCTGTCGTTTGACTGCAATGCGTCACTGATGACTCCTGCGATAACCTCCTCGTTATCCAAAAGCTCTGATAAATCCAGCTTACTTGTTTTCATTTTGAATAGCCCTCCACATTTCCTTTGCCTTTTCAATGTCTCGCCGTTGTGTTGATTTGTCTCCACCACATAGGAGAATGATTACAACCTGTCTTCGTATGGCGTAGTAGAGCCTATATCCAGGTCCAACATCAAATCGCATTTCGGATATCCCGTCACCAATGTTTTTAACATCACCAAGATTTCCTAGTTCAACTCTCAATAATCGAGAGAATATTTTCTGCTTTGCCTGGTTGTCCTTAAGGTTCGCGTACCATTTAGAGAAGGTTTCAGTTTTCTCTATTGAAAACATCTTAACCTCCTAAATGTATCTAATCGGATACAAAATGTCAAGTACATTACATGTGTATTCATCGTTCCTCCTGTCGCTACATGCCTAAAAAGCGACGGTTTTGTGTTTTAGTTTTGTTTATCTAAAAATCAGAAATCGGTTTGAAATCTGCGCGAATTTCGTCGCAATCAAATGTACACACAAATTCTTGTCACAAAGTGTCAAAATGAAGCGGAGAACCGCATTTCTCCGTGAAAGATTACCAAAATTTTCAAGTTTTTTGCTGTTTTTAGCGAAAACACTTGACATTGTTTTTTTTTTTTTGTTTACATTTGTAGGCGTTGTGATAGAAATGAATCTGCTCACAAATGATTGAATGAATAATGTCGAAAAAAGATGAGGTTTGTATGGCTTATCAAATTGAATGTGTTATTCAAGAAGTTGAATTTGAAAATGGAAGGGTTGCATCCCTTAAAGTTAAGGGAACCGAAGGCTATCTATTAAAACAGGGTAGCGACGAGTATAATGTGTTTTGCCCTGAAAAAATGCCGAAAAAAGATGAACTTAGTGGTAATGCTACCATACTTAATGTTGGTTGCATTTTGCGATTTGCGGTTAACCCTTGCTATGGGACTGCCCAAATTCTAGCCCAATCGATTGCTGCCAATACGAAAGTCCGTTTGCTTCTCAATGATATTTCGTTGAAAGAAAAAGACGATAAGGACAAGTATATCGAAGTTTCCCTGGTCTCCATCACCCTCATCTAGTCTTATGAGCCAGCCTTCTACATGGTCTGAGACCCTCGTGTTTATTGGTGCCGGAGCCACGGCCTTGCTTGGCATGCCCCAAACCGGTGAACAGACGGATTTTTTTAGAAAATTGTCAGAATCAAGTGGCCGTAAGGAACTGGCGAATTTTGCGAAGGGTTTTGCTCCGAAAGACCTGAATCGCCTTGAAGATTTTCTTATTCTACTTGGTGACGACAAGGATGTTGAAGACTGTTGGCTTGAAATTACGGATGATGAACTGACCGCTGCGCGCAGGGCCTATGGTTCCGCAGGTGTAACTCCATCAGACGAAATCCTGAAAAAACGGATTTTGGAGCTTCGCCATTCATACGATTGGCAGGCCCTTAAGCAGATTATTTCCATTTGCCCACATGACGAGGAAGAGGATAACCTAATTCGTGATGTCTATACCCTGCTTGATAAAAAGATGAATGCCAAGCAGGGAATCAAGGTTCGTGCGGCGATCAGTGAAAAGGATGAAATTGTCATAGACTACAGCAGACTCAAGGGTGCGTATGCCTGCGTTATCTGCTTTACGGTAATCCTTTTTGCAAAATCTTGGAAAAATCTGGTAGAAGGCGAAAAGGCAGAGATGTTTTCTAGCTACAAAAAGTTTGCAGAAACATTCGCTCGTCTGATGCAAAAGGAAAGCTTTGCCTTTGCCGAAAAATATCCGGACCTGACAAGTCGCGAATTTTACCAGTTCAGCACTTCTTTTGTCTCCTTCAATTTCGAAACTGTTTTCATGTGGCTCTTGTTCAATGCGAACCGCGAAGTGAACCATTTTGATAAGTATTTGAAGACGGCGCAAAAGGTGGAGCAGTGGCTGGATTTTGGATTCCAGACCAAGAGCCGAAAAATTTCAAGTAAATCAGAAGATCGAAAGTCCGAAAAGTTCTCCTATTCCTACGACGAAGTGGTTGCCTTTAGGCAGAATGAATGCAAGGCTTCCGGGTCACCTGTTGGGCGTATCGGCAAGTTCTTTTTTGCCCACGGCAGTTCCAACTGGCGTGAATGCCCCGCCTGTGGGCGCATGATGTATTACCTTGGCGACGAATGGGGCTATGATTCAAAGCATTTGAACCCGCCTTTGCCTGTACCGTTATTTGAAAACGATAATTTTAACCGCACAGAAAACGAAAAACGCTGGCGTAACGAATCCTTGCAATCAGATGCCTTGGAGTGCGTTTCCTGTGGGGCAAAGACATTTGTCTGCAATTCGCCCATGATTATGCAGACCATGATCAAGGGAACGCCGACATCGTTCCTTGAAGAAGTCCAGCGCGAAGTTCGCGTAGGACTTGAAAAATGCCGGCACGTGGTTCTGCTGGGGTACTCCTTGCCTGTAGATGATGTTGTGTGGATTCAGACTTTTACAGAGGCCATTCGCTGCCGAATAAACTCCGAAGAACAGGCGTACTGCAGCGTGGTTGTGGGGTATAAAGGTGAAAAACGATGGATGTATGGCGAAGAACTGAAACGTTATGCAGATACCCACCGTTACGAAAAGGAAGCCGATGCGTATGGGGCTAAGGCTATAGAAAGTGCAATATCCATTTTCGGTGCCGAGAATGTGCGTGCGTACTGCGGCGGAATTCCCCAGGTATGGGGTGACGCAACCGAAAATGAATTGAAGGAAATTCTCTATCCGCAGAGCTGGAATGCGAATATGTGGAAAGGAACGAGACTGGAAAAGTAAAGTAGGGAGTAGTATGTGCTACCATAGAATACAGTGCAAAGTAAAAGAAATTTCGTCGGATGGACAGGTCCTTGTAGAAGGTGAGGAAGGATACCTCCTGAAATGCTCCGGGAAGGATTACAATGTTTTTTGGAGCTACCGCAATGACAAGGTTTTTCTTAAAGATCACAATTTGAGAGTTGAGTATACTGGAAAAAGTTTTGATATGCTGTTACAGGCAAAAATCCACAAGGAAAAGGTTGAATTAGGTGTTGGAATAGAAAATGACGAAATAAGAATTTATGTGGTAAAATTTATTTAAGGAGAAAAAATGAAATCTAAAATAATGAAAATGATGGTTGCCGCTCTTGCTTTGGCATCTTTTAGCCTGATGGGGTGCGATCCGAAGGATGCTGACGGGAATTCTTACCCTACGGTACAAATTGGTGAACAGGTTTGGATGGCGAAGAACCTGAATGTGAATGTGCCTGGCTCTATGTGCTATGAAAATAAGCCGGAAAATTGCGAAAAATATGGTCGCCTGTACACCTGGGAGGCAGCAAGGAATGCTTGTCCCAGTGGCTGGCACTTGCCTAGCAAGGAGGAAATGGAATCCTTTGTAGAGGCAGTGAAGGTAAGGATAGAACAAATAGTAACCCAGAAAAAGTTGGATGCAGTGCCGTTGCGAGAAGGTGAAGATGTATGGCATAAACATTTACGAGACGCTAGCTGGCGCGAAGGTTTTGATTCGTTCGGCTTTTCCGCTCTCCCTGCTGGCTACTACAGTAGCAACGACGAGAAGTTCAGCTATTTGGGCAACGACGCCCACTTTTGGTCTTCTACGGAGGTCAATAGCGGCTACGCCTACCGCCTGAACATCGGCGGCCGCTACGCGCACGTCGGCAACTTCGACCAGTACAGCGGATACTCGGTGCGTTGTCTCCAGGACTGAAGCGATGGCGAGTGACGCATAGACAAACTTGTTTGTCTATATGTCCGAGCATGAGCGTAGGCGCGTTGCGCCCTCTAACTAGGCACCCACGGTCGTGGGTTGCCTAGCCAAGGCTTAGCGAAGCAAAGCCTTGAAACCACCAAGAAGAACTACGCAGCGGTGCTGCGAAAGTTCTTCTTGGTGAAATTTTTTTTGGTTATAAATATTGCATATAGACGAAATTTACACCATGGAATATGACAACGAATCAAGTATCCACTTGATTCGTGACCGCAAGTTTTTCCAGGCTTATGAAAGGTCCGCATTCCGTTTTGTAAAGTTTCTTCGAGAATACAAGGTTCACCATAAGTTCGTCAAGAAAATCGGTGCCGATGTCGTGTATCTAGGATTCCCTGATTCCGTTCTTGAAAACTTGAGGGCTGAGGCTCAAGATGCTGGTTACGAGTGGAAAATCATTTCTGATGATCAACATATAGAAATCAGTGGCTTGCCAAAATTAGAATCGTACGATGCCTGGAAAACCGGTATTGTTCAGTCTGTAGGCAATGCCTCCACGAATGTTTCAAAGCTTTCTTCAACTGTGGAAACAGGCGTTCCCTTGAAAAAGCTCTTTGTCATCTATCGTGAGTTTTATGACCTCACATTGTACCTTTGTCGTTTAACCAGCAAGTTCCATCGAAATTTTAAGTTCGGCCTGGGTGACAAACTTCGTGAGGATTGTGTCCTTTACTTGACGGATATGCAATGCGTTGTCCAATCAAAAAAGTCCTTTGAAAGGAGTGTGTTTGAAAAGTTTCTCGTGTCTATGCAAATCCGGTTGCGTTTGCTTCTGGATTTAAAGCAGGTCACCGAAAAACAGTGGATATTTGTAAATCAAACTATAGTCAAACTTCAAAATCTTTTAGGGCAGAATCCGGTAAATCAAGGTTTGTCGGAGAGTCCCGTTTCAGAGTCCAGCAGTCCGCTTGCCTAAAGTACGCTTTGTATGAGGGCGAGTAGAAAAACGGTGGTAGAATCTTGCATGGTCAACTGGATTTGTTTGACGATTGCAGCCTTCCGCAACCTCTTAATAGCGACTGCGTTCAAACGGCTTGTGGTTCCGCTCTCCCTGCTGGCAACTACAATAGCAACAACAAGAAGTTCAACAATTTGGGCAACAACACCAACTTTTGGTCTTCTACGGAGAACAATAGCAACAACGCCTACAACCTGAACATCAACGACAACAACGCGAACGTCAACAACAACGACAAGAACAACGGAAACTCGGTGCGTTGTCTCCAGGACTTTGAACACATGGTTCCCGGCTATGGCCGGGAACTTTTGTGTAGGGATCTTTTGCAATGTTACCATGAGGCCCGTCGCCATAAGCGAAATACCTATAATCAGCTAAAATTCGAAGTAAATTTGGAACAGAATCTCATAAGGTTGGCTCAAGAACTATATGAACGTTCCTATGCTTTGTCTTCGGCAATATGCTTTATCAATGAAAAGCCTGTAAAGCGGGAAATCGTAGCCGCTGACTTTCGGGACAGGGTAGTCCATCATCTTTTGTACAGGTGGCTCTATCCTATATTTGATCGTCAGTTTATTTACGATAGCTACAGCTGCAGAGTGGGGAAGGGGACTCTGTTCGGCATCAATCGTGCCAAGGGATTTGTCCGTGCCGCAAGCGAGGACTTTCGAAAGGAATGCTACGTTCTGCGCCTGGATGTGAGCGGTTTCTTTATGGCTATAAATCGTCAAAAGTTATACGAACTGATTATTGATGGCTTGAATAGAGCTAGGTGGAATGACGTTCCTGATGTGGGTCTTGCCAAATACTTGATAAGAAAAATCGTTTTTCATGATCCTCTCGAAAAGGTGGTGTACAAGAGCCCCGCAGATTCGTGGGAAGACTTGCCTCAGAACAAGTCTCTGAAATTTGCAACCCCTGGCTGTGGGCTGCCAATCGGAAATCTGACTTCGCAACTGTTTGGCAATGTCTATATGAATCCCCTTGATCACTTTGTAAAGAGGGTGTTAAAGGTCAAGTATTATGGTCGCTATGTAGATGACATGGTCCTAGTCCATTGCGATAAGGAATTTCTGTGTCATTGCATGTTGCAGATAAGGCTGTACCTAAAAAATGAATTGGGCTTAATCCTTCATCCGAATAAAGTTTATCTGCAGCCGGTACGGAACGGCTTCCCTTTTCTTGGGGCTTTTATTTTGCCATGGAGGGTGTATCCGGGAAATCGTTTGGTGAAGAATTTTGTTCAAAGCCTTCACAAACCTGCAAAGAATGCGACATTGCAAAAATCAAAAATGGTAAGTTATCGTGGGATTCTTGCTCATTTTGATGCTTACGGGTTTGTTTCAAAAAAGTGTTTGGACTAATGTAGAAATGTTCGCCCCAGGGCTCCTATCCCCTGGGGCTTTTTTGTTAGTTATCTACAAACAAACTGCCATATAAATCGGCAGGAACGTGGTCTGTTCCTCCTTTGCCAGGTCCTTGCTGTAAATCAGGTAACGATCCGCAATGCGACTGGAGTATTTTTTGCAGAATGCGTCAAGTGAGGTATGGGTCTTGTAGCCTGATGATTTTACTTCGATAGGGCAGAGCTTGTTACCTTTTGAAAGCAAAAAGTCAATCTCGTAGTTGTGCTTGCCGCTCTCGGTTGGAAATGTATGGAAAAACAGCCCGTTTCCGTTTGTACGCAGAATTTGGGCCACAGCGTTTTCGTAAACGTAACCAAGATTCACCTTCAGTTTGTCGTTTACCAGCTTCTTGTAGATAATGTTGTCTGTAAAGTCCTTGTCCCAAAAGGCGAGCGTTACAAAAAGGCCTGTGTCGCACAGGAACATCTTGAACTGGCTGGAATCCATGTTCAAGGCAAGCCCCACGTTGGGGTCGTCGGAATGGTGTGCGAAATTCACGACCAGACTGTCTTCCATGTCGGCAAGAATGTCGGCAAGTCTGTCTGTTGTTGTGCCTTTGATGACGCTTGAAACTTTGTAGCGGTTGGTATTTTTGCTTAGCTGTGCGGGAATGGATTTCAGCAATTTGCCTGCTTTTCCGCTTGGGTCGATTTTCCTGAAATCATCCATGTAGAGTTCCAGAATTTCGCGCTTGACTCCATCCACACGTGATAAGTCCTTGGTTTCCAGATATTCGTTAACAGCCTGGGGCATGCCGCCTACGGCCATGTACAGTCTAAAATCCTGCATAAGTCTTCGATGAGCGCCCTTAAAGGGGGTCTTGTTCTCGAAGGCTTCCTTCAGAAATTGAACGGTCACCGTGTTGCCTAGGGCCGCCAGAAATTCCTCGTAATCCATGGGGTACATGGTAAGGCGTGTTTCTTCGCTTGGAATTAGGATGTCCTTGACATTTTTCTTGATAGAAAGAAGAGAACCTGTTTCGATATAATCAAAGCGTCGGTCCTTTACAAGGAGCTTGATTGCCTGTCGTGCCTTGGGGCAGAGTTGCACCTCATCAAAGATGATAACGGACTTTCGAGGCGTCAGGCGGACGTTGTAATGTAGTTGAAGACCCATGAAAAAACTGTCCAAATCGGCTACATTTTCAAACAGTTCCAAAACTTCCTTACTTGCGAAAGCGAAGTCTATAAGACAGTAGGATTCGTACTCTCTTTTGGCAAACATTTCGGCGACTGTGGATTTGCCGATGCGACGTGCGCCCTTGATGAGCAGCGCTGTGTGGCCGTCTTTTTCGCGTTTCCACTGAAGCATTTTCTGGTAGATTTTGCGTTCGAAATCTCTGTTCTGCATGACGGCCCCCTTTCAAGGTTTTGTCATGAATATAACAAAGAATGCTGAAAATCTCAATATTTAAATCGACGTTTTTGTTGAAAATCTCAATATTTTTATATATTTTTGATGAAAATGTTGAAAATCTCAATATTTAAATATTTGATTTTGTTAAAAATCTCAAGATGTTGTGTGATTTTGCGGGGGAGACTCATTTTTGACGATACCGTGCGTCAAACTTTATATTAAGTCTTAACGCACCGTAATCGGCATGGTTTCTTTCAAGCTTGCGCTGCGGTAATGGACGATGTAATGTCCACGGGGCAGGCGGTTTGTGTTGAAAGTTGTTAGGCCGTTTTTCTGAACAAGAACCTTGCCCTGCATGTCGGTGATGACGACGGAGTTGCCTGCACTTTGGACGAAACTTAAAGTGGTTCCGTCCTTACGAATTGCCGAGATGTTGCCTGCAGTGGTAATCCCGCGTTCAATGGCTGTGGGAGATTCGCTGCTGCTTGATTCCGGTTCCGATACACTGCTGGAACTTTCGGCAACATTGCTGCTGGAGCTTTCGACGGGAGCGATTGCCTCAAGCTTTGCCTGGTAGGGAATGGTCTTGCCTTCCAGCAGCTTGTCGCTGGTGATGGTGGGCTCGGGACTTTCCGAAGCACCGATGTTCAGACCGTCAATTTTGCAGACGATTTCTTCACCGGGAATCAATCCCTTCAGAGATGTTTCGCTGCGTTTGCCGTTGATGGTGACGTAGGCGTTGTGGTACAGCGGGGCGATGCCGATGTTCTTTACCGTTACCGAGGCGGAATTTTCGCTTACGGTGTAGGCGGTAATTTCGAACTTGTAGCCTGCGAAGGAACTGGCTTCGTAGAGGCGTTCCTTGGTAGCGTAGGGACCGTCGGGGGAGTTATTACCGATAACATAAGTCATGTGGTACTTGCTGGCGGCCTGTTCCCAGGTCACGCCGTAAAGCCCTGCGGGATTCAAGAATTCCTGCTGGTCCTTGGGTGTGTAGTAGCTGACTTCGCCGCCGCCGGGTGCAGTTTTCCAGCGGTCCAGACCCATGGCTTTCCAGTCTCCTTCGTTGTTGCCGCCGCCTTGAGAAATTTCATGCTTGGCGTGCATAAAGGAATCGTCGAATAGGCCGAAGTTCAGCGCCAGCAAACTCTTGTCGTCGATAACGGGAGAATACTGCTTGTCGGCCGCATCAATGGAAACGCTCCAAGGGGTTTCGGTAAACTGTGCAGCCACGTGCTTCAGAAACTCTGCCTGGTAATCCTTGGTGGCGAAGTTGACGCCAAACTGCTTGGTGGTGCCGTAAATGTGGTACTCACCCCAATGTCCAAAGCCCACCTGAACGAAGGCGATTCGCGGATCCTTGTCGTAGGCGGCTGCAAAGTCTGTATAGAACTGCTTGTAGAACCACATCAGCTCCGTACTGCTCCAGTCTGCGTAAAAAGTGGGGCCGTCGCCACCCGGATCCTCGGAGTAAGTCTCGGTGTAGCCCGCCGTGTTCTTGATGTACAGGGGAACGGCGGTGGCGCCCTTCACGTTCTGGGTGCAGCCTGATGCGTTTCTAATGGTTTCGCTGGGATACTCGATACGGAATCGCACGATGGCCTGGTGTCTGCGGCTGGCCACATCGTTCAACATCTTTTCAAAGGAACTCCAGTCGTAATTCAGCTTGTCGCCAGTCTTGCCCGTGACCACAGCGCAGGGGAGGCAGTAGGAAAATTCCAGGGAAATCGCCCCCAGGTAATCCTTGCTGCTCTTGGCCTGATCGGGCCAGAACACAATGCCCTTCATGGGTTCTAGAGTTTCGATTGTCTTATTCAGCGCCACGGAACGATCCGCAGCAAAAGAAGAGGCCACCAAGGCTGCACTCAAAAGAGAAAGTGTCCTTTTCATAATCCCACACCACATCCGTGGGCAAAATTGCCCACGAAGCTAATATAACGTACCCGAATGATAAAGTCAAGTAAACAATTTCTACATTTCTTGTCATGAAAATGATAGAAGTTGTGGCAGGTGTGATTTGCCGTAAGAATGACCAAGGAACGACAGAGTTCTTGGCCACCCAGCGTGGCTACGGTGATTACAAGGGATTATGGGAATTTCCGGGAGGGAAAACAGAACCTGGCGAAACTCCGCAGCAGGCCCTGGCTCGCGAACTAAAGGAAGAATTGACCATCGATGTGACCGTAGGTGATTTCGTCTGCACCGTGGAGCACGATTACCCTGGCCGACACATTACCATGCACTGCTTTTATTGCAATATCGTGAATGGCGAATTGACTTTGCTGGAACACGAGTCGGCTCGTTGGCTGAATGTGTCGGAGCTTCGCTCTGTAGAATGGCTCCCGGCAGACATTGCCGTGGTTGAAACTCTTGAAAAATCTTTAGTTTAGCAACACCTCGATTTTGACTACATTGGCTAAAGCCTCCCAAAGAACATGTTGGGAGTTTTTCTATATTTTGAAACGATGAAATTGCCTATTGTATGTATTATCGGACGTCCTAACGTAGGAAAGTCCTCCCTTTTTAACCGCATCCTCGGTCGCCGTGCTGCCGTGGTCAGTGACCGCGATGGCGTTACCCGTGACCGTCATTACCAGACTGCGAGTTTCAAGGGCCATGAATTTACGGTGGTAGATACCGGTGGATTTTTGCCGGATGATTCCATCGATGTGCTGGCCGATAGTGTCCGCACCCAGATTTTTAACGCTGTGCAGGAATCTGACCTAGTTCTCTTTATGGTGGATGTCCGCGTGGGCATTACCAAGCTGGACCAGCAGTTTGCCCGCCTTGTCCGCAAGCTGGATAAGAAGGTTATCCTTGTGGCCAACAAGAGCGAAAATGGTCAGGACCGTCAGGAAAGCTATGAGTTCCTGAAGCTTGGCTTTGGTCAACCCCGTACCATCAGTGCCTTGACGGGTTATGCCTGCCTCAGTTTGCTAGAAGAAGTCATTACTGTTCTTCCCACGCCGGTTCGTGGCGAACGTAAGGAAGAACGCCCCATTAAGTTTGCGATCCTCGGTCGCCCCAATGCTGGCAAGAGTACCTTGCTCAATCGCCTGCTGAACGAAGACCGCGCCGTGGTCAGCGATATCCCGGGGACCACCCGCGATTCCATCGACTGTGACTTTGTTGTAGATGGCAAGAAGTTTGTGGTGACCGATCCCGCAGGCCTTCGCAAAAAGGCCAAGGTGGATGATGAAGTTGAAATCTTCAGTAACATGCGCACTCTGGAAAGCATCCGTCGTTCCGACGTGTCCGTGCTGATGGTGGACTGCACCCGCGGTCTCGAAGTTCAGGACTTCCGCATTATTACTGATATCCGCAAGGCCGGTAAGGGTCTTGTGCTGGTTTTGAACAAGTGGGATATTCTTCCCAACAAGAACGACAAGTCCTTTGACCACATGGTTAAGGAAATGCTGGAACGCGAGCCTATGCTGGAATACGTTCCCATCCTTTCCATCAGTGCAAAGGAAGGTCAGCGCGTAGGTCGTGTGGTTCAGGCCATTCAGACTGTGTATGCCAACTGCCGCCGCGTCCTCGGTCGTGACAACGTTGCCCAGGCATTCGCCCGCTTCTTGGAAGAAAATCCGGTGCCTAGCCAGAATTCCCGTACTGTGCAGCTGACCCGCGCATGCCAGATTATGGTGGAACCGCCTGTAATCGCCATCGAGACTCGCACCCCGGATCTGGTGGCTGAATCCTACAAGCGCTACCTCATGAAAAAGTTTTACGAAGAATTCCAGCTGCAGGGTGCGCCCCTCCGCCTGAACTTCGATATGAAATTAACCCTTAGAAAGGATGAAGAACTTGAACAGTTTACTGAGTCTTCCAATAGCGTACGTGTTGGGGGCGATCCCCAGCGCAATCTGGATCGCAAAACTCGCGAAAGGAAAGAACTTTGACATTAGAGACTACGGCTCCAAGAACGCAGGTTTGACAAATACTTTCCGCGTCCTTGGTTGGAAGCCTGCGCTTCCCGTGGTCTTTATGGATTTGCTGAAGGGCTTCTTTGGTCCTTTTATCGCCATGAAGATGTGCGACGCCCAAATCGCTGCCGGTGGTGCGGATTACACCAGCTGGCTTCCGCTTTTGGCTGGCATTCTGGTGATTCTCGGCCACAGCTACACCTGCTTTGCCGGCTTCCGCGGTGGTAAAGGCGTTCTCGCTGCCCTTGGCGTATTCCTTTGCCTTTGTCCGGTAACAGCTCTCAGCGCTTTTGGCGTTTGGATCATTTTCACTGTTGCAACAAAGTATGTGTCCGTTGGAAGCATTGCTGCTTGCGTTGTGCTTGCCGCTTTGCCTATCATGAAATACTGCGGTTTGCCCTATCCGGTGTACGATAACATTACCTTGCCGTTGATGATCACCTGTATTGTTACGGGCGCCTTCATCATCTTCAAACACAGAGCTAACATCAAGCGCTTGATGAACGGCACCGAAAACGGTTTTGGCAGTAAGCGCAAGACTCCGAAGGCATAAAATCAATATATATTAGGATTGAAAGTTTAAAAAGGATTAAGAAATGAAGGTTACAGTTCTCGGTACTGGTGGATGGGGCTTGTCCCTTGGCCAGGTTGTTTACGAAAATAAGCACGATGTTACATTTTGGACAAACTCACAGGCCGAAGTAGACCTGCTTTCTACGGAACATCAGTACAAAGATAAGCTCCCTGGTGTGATTTTTCCTGCAGATTTTAAGTACACCACCGACATGGCTGCGGCCCTCAATGGTTGCGACATGGTTCTGATTGTGGTCCCCTCCCAGTTCATGGGTGGTGTGGCAAAGACCTTGGGCTCCTGGACTCCGGAAAAGGGTAAGGAGCCTGTTGTGGTTTGCGCTACCAAGGGCATTCTCGAAGGTACTAACCAGCTCATGAGCGAAGTCCTTTTGGAAAATGTGCCTTGGCTTACCGACGACAAGATGGTTGCCTTTAGCGGTCCGTCTCATGCCGAAGAAGTTAGCCGCCACATTCTTACCGCGATCGTTGCTGCATGTAAGAACGAAGAATCTGCTAAGTTGGTGCAGTCTGTAATGAGCTGCTCCTACCTCCGCGTTTATACCTCCACGGACATCATCGGCGTTGAACTTTGCGGCTCTGTGAAGAATGTGATTGCAATCGCATCTGGTATCGTCTACGGCTTGGAAGCAGGTGGCCTGAACGCAGGTGACAACACCCGCGCAGCAATCCTCACTCGCGGCCAGGCAGAAATGTGCCGACTGGGCAAGGCCCTTGGTGCAAATCCCGAAACATTTGCAGGTCTTGCCGGCATGGGCGACTTGATCGTGACTTGCCTCAGCCAGCATAGCCGTAACCGTTACGTGGGTGAACACATTGGCCGCGGCGAAAAGATCGAAGATATTCTTGCCGGCATGAAGATGATTGCCGAAGGCGTTCCCACCTGCCGCAGTACTAAGGCCCTGGCCGAAAAGCTGGGCGTTGAAATGCCTATCGTAAGTGCTGTTCATGCTTTGCTGTTTGAAGGCCTTGACATCAACGAGGTGAAGAGTGGCTTGTGGGGCCGCGACCTCAAGGCCGAAGTCTGGGACTAAGGCGGACTGTTCCATCTTGTATGAATACCCACCTCTGCTAAGGGGTGGGTTTCGTCGTTTATGTAGCCTTGAATTTATGTTGTTTTTGGTGCTTTTACATACTTGAGTGGGGGCGTGGCTATGGCTAGGTATGTAAATGCCCCTTTTAAGGGGGCTTGCTAGTTCTTATTACCTTTGAGCAACGCGAATGCTACGGCGCCCTGGGCGGCTTGGAACAGCAGCGGAAGGTAGCTGAACAGAGTCATGGCGAGAACAACGTCGGCGGGGATGCCTAGAAGACCTGTGTAGAGGCTCACCTGCACGTTTTCACGGATGCCCACGCCATTGATGGATATGGGCAACATGGTAAATGTCACCATGATGGTCGTAAATACGGTGATGACGAAAATGTCCACATCGACGCCCATGGCCTTGAAGTAGGCCCAGTGGATGATGATGGTGACTAGCTGCAGCCAGATGGAGTCCAATCCTGATAACAGAAATTCCTTCTTATGGCCGCGATAGACGCAGAATGCCTCTTGCAACTTTAGCAGAAAGGGAACCTTGGCGGTAAGTTTTGAGGGCAATCTTACTTTGTCTGAAAATAGCCCTGCGAATATTATCGCGACGGCAAACACCGCGACGACGCTCACCGTAGCTGTGTATGCCGCGGGGATGTCGTACTTCGCCGCCACGAAGGGAAACGCTGCAAAGAAACTGAGGAACATGGCCAGTAGGCCCATGACTCTTGAAATTGCGACTGCGGCTACTGAGTTTGCCGTGTTGCCGTAGCGCTTGCCAAAGGCGATGGTCTTTACCGCGTCACCTCCGAAACCGCTGGGCAGCAGGTTGTTGAAGAAGTAGCCCAGGGCGATGTAAACGTAAAAGGTGCGGAAGGGTACCTTCTTGCCTTCGTCTAAAAGCAGGCCTCGCCAGCGGTTTGCTTGAATGGCCATCAGCACCACGGTGAGGGAAAAAATCAGAAGCAGCCAGGGAAGGGCCGCAGCGGTCCAGTGGGAAAGTGCGTCCCCTAGGGGCACCTTGTAGAAGATGTAGCCAAGACCGAGGATGGTCACCGCCAGCTTTAGTGCTTTTTTTAGGGCGGTTTCTAGGCGTTTTTTTGTTGTCTCGGTCATTGGCATAGGGTAAATCTAGATTTTTACGGGCCGCAGTAGGTGAGATAATGTATATTTCCTACGTATAAAAGGTTTGGAGTGTCCACTATGAACAAGATGCTTTTTAAAAGATCCGTTACCCTGTTCGGGATTGCTTCTGCAGCAGCCTTGGTGGGCTGCTCCGATGGCGGTTCTAGCGTCAATGCAAATTCTGCTTCCTCTGAAAAAGAGATTGTAGCGGGAAACGTTGTCGACGTCTCTGCCAATTCTGCAAGTGCCCGCCTGGCCCTTTGTACTCGCGATGTTGAACATTTTTGGAACGTGGGGGATTCAACCTCTAGCGACACCCTTTCTGTGGTTGTAGATGAATCCTTCATTGAAAATAGCTTTGCCGTAGAGGCCGATGCCGTTATCGAAGATCCCCAGGGCTATATGACCTTGGCTTCCGCCGGTGTGGATGGCGACCAGGATGCCTGGGCCTTGCGCATTGAAGACGGTAAGCCGATCTTTGCCTGGAGAGATCAGTCCACCGGAGGCGAATGGTACAAGCTTGATGCCGATGTGGAGCTCAGACTTGGCGAACTGATTACCGTGCGCGCAGAACGAATTGACTCCCTGTCGGTCTTGTATGTGGATGGTCAAATTGTCGCCGCTGTGGTTTCCAATAGCGAAATCAAGTCCATCGAAGGTCGCTTTACCATCGGCTTTGATCCGAGTGCCGTTACGGATAATATTCCGGGCCGAGTGATGTTTGTTCGCTTCGAAAAGGTCCGCGACATGAAGGTGGTGGAGCCTGAGACTTCCGATACGGTTGTCGCCACTCCGGAACACTCTTGGAACGTGGGCTTCGAAAGCGAAGCAACAGGCGAAACCAAGTGGATCGCTACTTGGGAGTTTAACGATGAAGCCGCTGCAGGTCGCGACTTTACCGGCAACGGTCACGACGCTACTGTTTCTGGTTCCGTCGAAATCTCCGATACCGTGGCAACCTTCGACGGTGCATCCGGCATGAAGATTGCCTTGGCAAACGACATGAAGATTGACAACTTTGTCGTGGAGGCCCGCGTAAAGCCCTCCAAGTTCGCCACTATGCAGAACATCCTTGTGGCTGAACCTCCGGGACGTTATGGTGATGGCTGGATGCTTCGCGTAGACGAGGGCACGCTTCGAGTACACTTCAGAGACGAAGAATCCAGCTACACGGACTGGACCGTTTTTGCGGGCAAGGATCTTGTTTTGAACGAATGGAATGAAATCCGTTTTGAGCGCTTTGGCGATAGCCTTAAGCTGTTCCAGAACGGCGAGCTTACCGTGGCTGAAGTCTACCAGGGCAGCATCGCCCAGATGACTTACGATTGGGGCCTTGGCTATGATGCCATGGATCAAGCTTACAATACCCGCTTCTTTGAAGGCGAAATGGATTATGTCCGCTTCGGTTCCCTGGAATCTTTGAGCGCAGGTTCTGTTCAGCAGATTTCGCCCTACTACCTGTTGGCCGACTGGGAATTCAACGATCCCGCTTTCCCGGGCTTGGACAAGATGGCAAATAACACTTGCAAGTACATGAATGGTGCCGCAAGCATCGTGGACGGAGCACTCTCTCTAAACGGCAACTCTGGTATGCCGGTGTCCTTGACCAGTACCTTCAAGCGTAATGAGTTCATGTTGGAAACTCGCATTAAGCCTGTCGCCTTTAGTGCCATGCAAAATGTATTTGTGGCAGAACCTCCGGGACGCTATGGCGATGGCTGGATGGTGCGCGTTGACGACGGTGTGCTTAAGGTGCAGCTTCGCGACGAAGTCGCTCACGGTACAGAATGGCAGACTTTCTCTGGCAAGGCCCTTGAGCTGAATGAATGGACCGAAGTTCGTGTTGTTCGCACAGAAGGTTCCATCAAGGTTTATCAGAATGACGAACTGACTATTGATGCTGCTTGTGGTGGTGACGTGGGTCAGTTGGGCTACGGCATCGGCGTCGGCTTTGATGCGTTTTTCCAGCGTAATCACGACCGCTATTTCGTTGGCGACATCGACTACGTTCGCTATTACGGAATCCGCAAGTAGCTTATGATTGACGTAGGCATTATCAACTATAACGGCGGCAGTGAGCTGACGGAATGCGTTCGCAGCCTTGTGAATCAGACTTCGCCTGTTCGTGTGCTGGTTTTTGATAATGCCTCTACCGATGACTCCATCCAGGTTCTTAAGCAAAGCGGCTTGGAATGTGCGGTCATTCGCAGCGACATGAATCTGGGATACGCTGGCGCCTGTAACGGTTTGCTGAAAAACATGAACAGCGACATTCAGGTGCTTTGTAACATGGACTTGGAATTTGACCCCACCTGGGCGGAAAATGTTTTGGCATGCTTCAAGAGGCATCCCGAGGCAGGCTCCGTGGCCAGTCTCGTGATGGAAAAGAGCGGCGTGGTGAATGCTGTGGGTGTGCTGCTGGGGAAGGACCTCTTTGCAAAAAACGAGGCCAGCGGCTTGGATATCTCCGAGGCGGATGTCCGCGAAAAGGAAGTCTTTGGCTGCTATGGCGCCGTGATGAGTTTTCGTAAGGAAGCCGCAGCTGCAGCCGGTCGAATGGATGCCAGCTTCTTTTTGTTCTTTGAAGAGACGGAGTGGTACTTCCGCCACAGCTTGGCTGGTTTCAAGACGTTTTTTTGCCCCGAGGCAAGAGTCTACCATGAACGTTCCATGACTACGGTGCGATACTCTCCTTTGAAATTATTTTATTCGGAACGCAACCGCCTGCGTACTGCCATTCGCTTGTTGCCCCTGGGCGAAATCGCAAAGCTTCCGATGCGTGCCGCGGCACGTTACCTTAGCATGGCGAAGGGCGGTGTTCCTACGAAATCGGGGGATGGCAAAAAACTGTCCAAGGTGGCCGTTGCCATGGCTTTGGCCAGGGCTTGGGGGCAGGCTGCGTTGGCTTTGCCGAAAGAACTTGGAGTCCGTCGAAAGTATCGGAAACAGTACGGCGACGTCTGCAAAAAAGTTCGCCAGTTGTTGGCTGCCTATCCGCTGGTAGACTAGATTGTATAAAGACCTCGTTGTGCAGAATTTTTGAATGGCCTTCCTAGTAGGGGAGGTCTTTTTTTTAAATTGTGACCATGGCTTTTGTACACCTTCAGACTCATTCCGAATTTTCTGTTCTCCAGGCTTCTGCCCGTCTTGACGATATCTTGGCCGCAGCCGCAGAGAATGAGTGTCCCGCAATTGCACTTACCGACCATGGAGCCATGTTTGGCATCCTGGAATTCCAGACCCGTTGTCAGGGCTTGAACAAGAAACGTAAGGAGAAGGGACTTCCTCCCATCAAGTCTGTATATGGATGCCACATTTATGTGGATACCCCCAGTGCCACGAACAAAGACCCTATGACCTTTGAACGCTTGACGCTTCTGGTAGAAAATGAGAAGGGGTACTACAACCTGCTGCGCATTGTAAGCTATCGCTACGAGGATGGTGACCGCTGGGCCGAAATTCCTTCTGTTCCCTTGGAACGTGTGGCGGAATTCAAGGAAGGCATTATCGCCATCGCAGGCGATTTCTTCAGCAGGTATGGTCAGAGTGTTGCCGCAGGGCGCAATTCTGTTGCCCGCGAGTACATGGAACAACTGGACAAGATCTTCGATCACGATCATCTGTATATCTCTGTTTGTGATAATGGTGTTCCTCAACAAAAGCTTTTGAATGATTTTAATGTCCAGCTGGCTAACGAACTGGGTCGCGAAATTGTGGCTGTTGGTGACGTTCACTACATCAAGAAGTCCGATGCCCAGTCCCATAAGATTTTACGCTGCATTGCCATTAAGGAAACTCTGAATAATTTTACGGACAAGCGTTTCCCGACGGACCAGTTCTACTTTAGAACCGAAGCCGAAATGCGCGACCTGTTCGGCGATATTCCTGGTGCCATCGAAAATACCGTAAAGATTGCCGAACGCTGTAGCTATACCGTCAAGACGGGTATCGGTGACGAATTCTGGCCTCGATTCAAGATTCCAGACGAATTCCTGGCGGGCGAGGAATACCAGAGTATCAAGGCTATCATGAAGGCGGAATACGAGGCTGAATATCCCGTAGTCCGTGAACGTGAATTGCCCGGCGTCATCAAGGATAAAAAGAAGAAAGTCCAGGAGCAGTACTGCGCTGAAAAGGGTATTGAACCAGATGCTCTGACAGATGACGATAAAAAAGAAATTGATCGCTTATCTCAGCCTGAATTCTTTACGGAAGATGATCAGAAGGCTTGGAACAAGGCGGTCCATCGTTGGTGCAAGCCGGGGTCTGATTCGGATATATACATTATCCATCTTTGCAACGACTTCTTGAAGTGGCGCTTCCCCGAAGAGAACTTTAAGTTCCCGGAGCATGAGACCGATGTGGGCAAGCGTATGTACAAGGAGCTGAACTGTATCCGTAACATGAACGTGGCCGGTTACCTGCTCATTGTGTGGGACTTCATTAACTGGGCCCGTAACAACGGTATTCCCGTAGGGCCGGGACGTGGTTCCGCTGCCGGTTCTCTCGTTACCTACATTATCGGTATTACGGACATTGACCCGCTGAAGTTTGACTTGCTCTTCGAACGTTTCTTGAATCCGGAACGTGTGTCCATGCCGGATATCGATACGGACTTTGCAGACCGTGACCGCGGCCGTGTGATCGACTACGTGACGCAAAAGTACGGCAAGGAATGCGTAGGCCAGATTATCACCTACGGTATGCTCAAGTCCAAGGCCGTAATCACTGACGTGGCCCGTGTGCTTGGCCTGCCTCCTCAGGAAGCGAAGATGATTACCAAGCTGTTCCCCCAGCGAACGCTGAACTTCAGCTTGAAGCAGGCTTGGACCGGTAAGGACAAGAAAGGCAACAACCTTGAAGACGGTTACAGCCCTGAACCTCTGCAGGCGATGATTAACAGTCGCTCCTCCTACCAGAGCCTGTGGGACGTTGCTCTCACCTTGGAAGATTTGCCGCGCCAGACGGGTGTGCATGCCTGCGGTGTGGTGATTACGCCGACGCCCATTTACAACTTGGCACCCCTTTACCGAGCTGCCCCCGAAGACACTCCGGTGGTGATGTACGACAAGCACTATGCAGAAGACATCGGCCTTCTGAAAATGGACTTCCTTGGGCTCATCAACTTGTCCATCATTCAAGACACAGTGAACATGGTCAAGAAGAATCGCCATATCGAAGTGGATATGGCGCATATTCCTCTGGATGACGAAGAAACCTTCGGACTCTTGAGTAAGGGCATGACCACCACGGTGTTCCAGTTCGAATCTCCGGGTATGCAGAAGTACCTTCGCGAGCTGAAACCCAACCGTATCGGTGACTTGATCGCTATGAACGCCCTGTACCGTCCGGGGCCTATTGACCAGATTCCACACTTTATTGCCCGTAAGCTTGGCCAAGAAGAAATTGACTGCTACCATCCGGACCTGGAAGAAGTTCTTGGTGAAACATACGGTGTGATTGTGTATCAGGAACAGGTGATGAAGCTTGCTCAGATTCTGGGCGGCTATTCCCTGGGTGGCGCTGACAACATCCGCCGTATCATGGCGAAAAAGATGCCCGAGAAGATGGAAAAGCTTACTCCGGAATTCTTTGCCAAGTGCGAAGCTCGAGGCTATGACCACGCGGTGATCCAGAAGGTCTGGGATGCTGTGCTGCCCTTCTGCGGATACGCCTTTAACAAGAGCCACGCCGCTGCATACGCTTATGTGGCTTACCAGACGGCATACCTTAAGACTCATTACGGCCCTGAATACATGGCCGCCTCCATGACCTCCAAGATGGGTAAGACCGAAGATATCGTGACTATCATCTTGGAATGTAAGCGATTGGATATCGAAGTGGTATCGCCTAACATCAACGCCTCTGTAGGTGAATTCATTGCCGACGAAAAGGGCCGCATTCTCTTTGGCTTGGCCGGTATCCGTAACGTGGGTTCCGCCGTTGTAGAAGACATTGTTGCTGAAAGGGAACGCCGCGGAAAGTTCAAGGATATCTTTGACCTTTGTAAGCGCGTTGCCGAATATCAGGGCGAGCAGAAAGAAAAGCGCCCACCTATGAACAAGCGCCTCTTGGAATGCTTGATCATGGCTGGAGCCTTGGATGAATTCCCCGGTAGCCGCGCCGCCCTGTTTGCCTCTGTAGACAAGGCCCTGGGAGTGGCTGCCCGTTTCCAGGAAGATCGCGACCGCGGCCAGATTTCCCTCTTTGATATGGGCGGCGCCGCTCCTTCGATGGATACCTCTGCGGAAGTCCTGGAAGAAGCCGAAGAATGGACCGCCATGGAAATGCTGAACAAGGAACGCGACGTTCTTGGGTTGTTCCTTTCGGGCCACCCTCTGGATGAATTCCGCCCGGAACTGCAAGGCTTTACCAGCTGCTCCCTGGCCGATGAGGAATTGTCCAAGAAATTGGGCGATACCGTTATCGTAGGCGGGGTGGTGACTTCTCTCAAGTCCTTCGAAACCAAGCGCGGCGATACGCTGGGCTCCGGCAACATTCAGGATTTCCACGGCGATGTGGGTATCTTCTTTAAGAAGGATGTATGGGAACAGATGCGCGACTCTGTGGCCTTGGATGACCGTGTGCTGGTGAAGGGAGTCCTTGAACAGCAGCGAGACCGTGACGAAAAGCAGGTTATTGTAGAAGAAATCATCCAGCTGGACCGCGTGCGTTCCAGCATGGTAAGCCACATTCACATGTCCATATTCTCTTCTATGGTCACCGAGGACTTTGCCGAAAAGCTGGAAACGGTAATGGAGCGCTTTGCTCCCTTCGACGAATCCGAGCACGCCTGCGAAATTGTCTGCCACGTAGAGACGGAAACGGGCAACATACATCATCTGACCCTTAAAAAGAACAAGGTGGTGTACGAACCGGAGCTGTTCCAGTATCTGCGTAAGGACTTAGGTGCCTTGAAGGTCTGGGTTTCAAACCGTGCCAAACGGTAATCCGTACATTCTAATTTGCGCGGGCGAGGATTCGGGGGATTGCCTAGGGGAATCCCTTGTGGCTCAGGCCTTGCTGCAATCCAGAAAGTTGCTGCGACCGGTGGATGTATTAGGATCGGGCGGAACTCGCATGCAAAATGCGGGGATGGTTCCTCTGGTCGATTTCGAGGATCTTCCCGTTTCTGGATTTGGCGATGTGCTGCCGAAGTACCTTAAGCTGCGTCACCATTTCAATGTGCTAAAAAGGGCGCTGGTCTCTCCTGATTGCCTAGGACTTATTTCCGTTGATTACCCCGGATTCAACATGAAGCTGGTGGCCTTGGCAAAAGAGCTTCACAAGCCGATTTTATACGTGGCGCCACCTCAGATTTGGGCGTGGAAATCTCATCGGGCAAGAATCTTTGCCGGATGCCCAAATATTCGTCTGGCTGTTTTTTTTGATTTTGAAAAGCTTGCTTATGAAAAGGCGGAATGCAACGTTGTGCGGATGGAGCACCCCTTTGTGAAAGCCGTTTCGACTGGCTCGCGGAATCGTTGCAAGCGGGTGTTGCTTTTGCCGGGAAGTCGAAAACGTCAGGCCCTGCGAAATCTTTCGGTCTTTTTAGAAACGGCGACGCGCTTAATGGCTCTGCCGGAGTTCGGCGAATCCGATTTTATAATTCTAGCCGCGCGAACGGCTTTGGTTGAATCACTGCAGAAGAAGGCTTCGTCTCTACTGAAAAATGTAAATCGCCGGATACACGTAGAGGGGACCCCACAGGATGCTGCTAAACGGTATGAACTGTACAGTTCCGCCCAAGTGGCCATTTCTGCCCCCGGAACCGCCACATTGGAGCTGGCTCTTTCCAATTGCTCTACAGTAGTTTGTACGAAGCCTGATTTTCTGACGTTGACCTTGGCAAAACGTTCCGTTAAAACGTCTTATTTTGCGTTGCCCAATATTATTTTGCAACGTCAAATCTTCCCCGAGTTTATTTTAGAATCCGAGGATGGGGTTTCTGTCCGAAAAATCTCCGAAACTGTGAGGAAAATGGCGGCATGTCCGCCGCCATTCTCATGTGACAATAATGTGCTATTGCAAAGGCTGCAGCCTGAAACCGCAGCCCCGCAGCTAATGTCGGAATTTCTTGCTCAACTCTTCCAGGGAAATCCGCATTAGCGTCGGCGTTCCGTAGGGGGACTTGAGGGGATCCTCGGTGACCATCAGCTGGCTTACCAGAGTGGCCATTTCTTCGGGCTTCAGCTTGTCGCCTGCCTGATAGGCGTTTGTCTTTGCCCAGGCCTTGGCGATAACATCTTGCACCTTGACCATGTCACCGCTGCCGTCGTTTCTGTCGCCGATGCTATCCAAGAAGTCGCGAACAGCCTTGATGGCTCTTGAAAGCGGCAGTGCGCTGGGGATGGCGCGAATCTGGTAGGTTTCTCCGCCAAAGTGCTCTATATAAAATCCCAATCGTTTGAACTGGTCCTCTACGGTTTTCAAAACTTCGGTTTCCAGCTTGGATAAGTCCAAAAGTTCAGGGAATAGCAACTCCTGGCTATCTAGGGCCGAACCGCTGCGCAAGATTTCAAGGGCCTGCTCGTAGAGAATTCTGGAATGGGCTGCGTGCTGGTCGATGACTAGAAGGCCGTTGGCGTCTTCGCCTGCAATGTAGGTACATGCGATTTGGAAAAATGCCGGCGGATTCCACATCGGGTCCTGCACAGGTTCTTTTTTTTGTTCGTCTTCCAGTGAAATGATTTTTCCTGCTTCGGGCTGGCTGAACAAATCCTGGGCGATATCGTTAAGGGGCTTGCTGGGCTTGACCTCGTTTTGAACAAACGTTGTCTGTGATCTGACCGAGGCTGCCGGGTTGTATTCCTGGGAGGGCCTTACGTCGCTCAGCCAGGCTGGGGGAGTGTCTTCTTGCTCCCGTCCCAATTCTTCGCTGAGGTCGATCAGGGGGGATTTGGATTCCATGTCCTGCCTGAATGTTTCACGAATGGCGTGGGAGACGACGAGGAATACCAGGTTGCCGTTTGCAAAGCGGACTTCCCTTTTGGCGGGGTGTACGTTCACGTCGAATTCCATATCAGGCATGTCCAGGAACAGTACCGAGACCGGCTTGCACTGGGCTCCGTAAGGCTCGTAGGCCTGGGTCACCGCCTTGCTCACCATCTTGCTTTCGATGGGGCGGTTGCGAATGAACAGGAACTGGTGATTGCGCTTGCCGTTGGTTTCTGTGGTGGGCGAAATGAAACCCCACACGTGGATTCCCGCCTCGGTGTAGTCGACGGGGAGCAAAGCCTTGGCAATCTTAGAACCGATGGCTTCGGCGATGCGGCTGCGAAGTTCACCGGGAACTCCCGTAAAGACGGACTTGTCTCCGACTTTGTAGTCAAAGCGAATTTCGGGGTGGGCGAGGGCGGTCTTTAGGACCACGTCGAAAATACGGGTGCCTTCGGCGGTTTCGCTGCTTAAAAACGTTCTTCGAACTGGGGTGTTGAAGAATAAATCTTCCACTAAGAATGTGGTACCTCGGCTGGCCTGCACATCCTGCTTTTCGACCACGTTGCCGCCGCTCAGGATGATGCGGCCGCTTTCGCCTTCTTCGGTGGCGCTGGTGATGGTCAACTTGGAAACGGCGGCGATGGAAGCTACGGCTTCACCGCGAAAACCGTTGGTGCGCAGATGGAACAGGTCGTCGGCATTGAATAGCTTTGATGTGGTGTGCCTCAGGTAGCACAAGTCCAGGTCGGCTGCGCTCATGCCCTTGCCATTGTCACTTACCTGGATCTTCTTTTTGCCACCTTCTTCAATAGAAACTTGAATTCGGGTGGCTCCGGCGTCAATTGCATTCTCGATCAATTCCTTGACGGCAGAGGCGGGGCGCTCAATCACTTCGCCTGCAGCGATCTTATTGATAATTTCATCTGTTAAAAAATGTATTTCAGCCGATTTCATACCTAAAATATAGCCAATTGCAAAAAACTCTTTGGATATTTTGCTAAATTTGGCGTAAAGTGTGGTTTAGGTTTGGTAAAAACGATTTGACCACACAATGTGAGGTAAAGTAGTGCTTTCAAATCTTTTTCTTCAATTGACTCATATTGAGTTGTTGATTTCGTATCCTATCAAGGACATCCTGACCTTGGTGAAGCGAGATTCGCGCATTGACGTGAAGATGTTGAATGATATTTATTTTGAAGATTCCTTCGTAGACGAAGCTACACACCGTCTGATGATGAATAGTGTAGTATCTTGGTTGTACGAACGTGGCGAAAGTCCGGACGCCTTTATGCAGCGCATCATAGATCGTTGCGCTACTTTTGAGGCCGTTCCCGCACGTAGCGTCTTGCGCTCCTACTTGCCCTACATTTCTCAATTCTACGCCACCGACGATGTGCGCCAGCTTTGCCTGGATATTATTCCCAAGCGCTATCCGCTGTTGCAGAATGCCAGGTTCCTTCGTCGCGATCTGGTTAACGGCAATCGTCAGGAGTATTTTACCTTCCGTTTCGATACTCCGGGTGCCCTGGTGACAAACCCCATGCGCTGGTTCAAGGGTCTGGTGCAGATTGGCCCCATCCTGTTGAATACAAAACCCTACGAATATCTGGAGTTCAGGGCCGCACAGACCTCCTTTGTGGAAGCCCTGGAGAATCGAGCTACTGCAGAAAAGCGTGACGATGGCTTTGTTTATGTCAATGGCCGTCCTGTGGCTAAATATGCAACCTTTGGTGACTGCATCTCCGAGAACGGTTTGGAATGGGATGTCGAAGCTGAACTGAAGATGGCCTGTGTCAAGGCGCTCGAAGATGTGGTTGACGCAAAGACCGGCTCTGTGCTTATCCGCAAGGACTGCTACTATGGCGCCCCCGCAGGAATAGTTTATTTGAATTACAAGGCTAATGTTACCGCACCGGAGCCCTTCAACAAGTTGATGAGTGCTGTGGTGAAGCAGGAATTTGACACTTGGGCTCCGATCCAGAAGGCTCAGGAACAGTTGCTGGAAGCCATGAACGATTCTGTGACTATTGTCTACTATAAGAGTGATGACTCTATTTCTGTAAACAATAAGCACCTGATGCGCAATGTGCCCGCTCGAATTCTTCGCAATCTGCTCCGTGAATATACCGCCACTGGTCGCGAGGAATACGAAAACCGCGAATTTAAGCGTGATCCGGCAATTTGTATGGATCCGCTGCGTCCCAATTTCGAAAGCCGCCTGAACCGTGTTATCGCCCATATCAATGGCTCCGATGACCCGAACAAACCCACCGAAGGTGTCAAGAAGTACTTTAAAATCGAGCGTCATCGCCGTGGCGGATTCCGATTGGTTCCCAAGTGCAAGATTATCTTCAGGGAAGAGTAAAGTAAGAAAAAAGATAGTTTTGAAAAGAAAAAGAAAGGATATATTTAAAAACGTGATCGGTAGAAGGGTAAATCCTCAAACAACGTTATCATTGCTCCCCTCCTGATAAGTTCAAGGTTCCACATACCGCTCATATTTTCTCCTTCTTAGGAAAGGGCTCTCTTACGAGAGCCCTTTCTTTATTTTCTGGGCTTGATGCCCAGAAAATAAAGCTTGTTCTACGCTTCGGTCATGCCCGTGCAAGCACGGTCGCGACACTCAGCTTGCGAACAAGTCTTTTTCAAAAACAAAGGGTGATGCTCCGGTAGCAAAGCTAACCCTCGGCTCGGAAATGGAAAAGCCCCGGCATCCAAAATGGAACCGAGGCTTTTTCTAATTTTGGGGCGGATCTAACTTGCGCCAGACCTGCGCATGGCTTTGTAAGCTATCGCTTACGTGCAGCCATCTCCTTTTTGAGTATATCCATGACGGGGCCGATTTCGGCGGGAGCCTTGAACACGGGGTTGGCGTACTTGCTCTGGATGCCTTCCAGAGTTTGTTCGTGGTAGCCCACCTTGAATTCGGTGAACTTCAGGCCGTGAGCGGTGCTGATGACCACCACGTTTTCGTCCTTGGCAATCTTGCCTTCGGCGCAGAGTTTTTCGAGAGCGCCAAGAGCCACGCCGGTGTGGGGGCAGCAGTAGAGACCGATGCGGTCGCCACGGTGGGCGGCATTGGCCAATTCTTCTTCGGATACGCTGACCACCATGCCGTTGGTCTTCTGGATGGCGCGAACGGCCTTGGGGTAGCTGACCGGGTTACCGATCTGGATGGCAGAGGCGAGAGTCTTCTTGGCCTGCATGGGAACCAGCTGGTCAAAGCCGCGGGTGTATGCCTGGTAGAAGGGGTTGGCATTTTCGGCCTGAGCCACGATAATGCGAGGAATGCGGTCGATGAGGCCCATGGCCATGCAGTCTTCGAAGCCCTTAGCCAAGGCGGAAACGTTACCCAGGTTGCCTCCGGGGATAATCACGGTGTCGGGGACCTTCCAGCCAAGTTCCTGGCAGATTTCCGGGGAAATAGTCTTCTGACCTTCAACGCGCAGTCTGTTCATGGAGTTGGCGAGGTAGATGCGGTTGTCTGCGGTGACCTGCTGTACAATTTTCATGCAACCGTCGAAGTCGGTGTCCAGGGCGAGAACGATGCTGCCGTTGGAAATGGGCTGGATCAGCTGTGCGGTGCTGGTCTTGCCTGCGGGCAGGAATACGATGGAGGGGATGCCTGCCTTGGCGCAGTAAGCGGAAAGGGCGGCAGAGGTGTCTCCGGTAGAAGCGCAGGCCACGGCGTCGATGGGGTGGATGTTCTTCTTGACGATGTGGTTCACCTGGCTTACCAGCACGGTCATGCCCAGGTCCTTGAAGCAACCGGTGTGGGAGTTACCGCAAAGCTTGACCTTGAGGCTGCCGATGCCCAGTTCCTTGGCCATGACGTCGGCGTCGAACAGGGGGCTCCAGCCTTCGCGCATGGTGACGATGTCTTCTTCCGGGAGTTCCGGGAGAACCATTTCGCGCTTGCTCCAGGTACCGCTCTGGTCGGCGGGCTTAAAGCTCATGCGGCGTTCGGCGAACAGCTTCTTCCATTCTTCGGGGCTGCGTTCGGCCAGAGCCTTACGGTCGTGTTCCACTTCCAGCAGGCTGTTGTCTACCTTGCTGCGGTAAATCACTTCGTCCAGGGAGTAGGTGTCGTCCCCGTTGATGTTTCTAAAATGAGCGTTGAACTGAGTCATATTTTCCTCTAAAATTTTTACGGGGTGAAATTTAGAAAAAATAAGGAATTTTATGGCTGAACCAAGGCGGAATCAGGTGGAAATATGGGCAATGCGGCGGAGAGATGTGGCCCTTAAGGGACTTTTTAAAATGTTAGTCTAGTCTAAAAGAGCGTTGTCGTAGACTCACCTTAAGATAGCGCGATTATGGGGAAGGTCCCTTTGTTTCCAAAGTGTAAACTTTCTATATTTCCCTCGTAAGTTTATGTGAATGGAACCTGGGAGTTCTTAGTGAAAAAATTAGGACTTTTATTTGCTGTGGCGGTGCTTTTTACCTCCTGCCTCTTTGAAACCGAGGAGACTGGCGTAAGTAACTGGTTGTCTGACCATGGTATGCCCGATAGCTACAAGTTGCAAACCCTGAGTGTCAACAGTTTGAAAGCGTCTTCCGTAGAAGCTTTCGTCGACACGACGCCTAAGGCAGCGGAATCTCGTGCACTTCTTGGTCGTACGGCAAATTTATCTCACGACCTTGTTCTGGATATTGCCTTTGGTGCCGATACCAGCTTCATAAAAACTTTTAAGGCCTCGGATACCGCATGCGCCTTTATAGACTTGTTCTGGTTTAGGCCTCTTTACACCTCCAAGAACTTCCCGTCGGATTCCCTGCCCATAAAGGAATCTCTGGATGTGACCGTCAGCTGGAAACTTGACCTGGGCGAAGGTAAGGATTTTTTGGACAGTATCGCGAAGATTAAGGATTCTGTTTGGCTGAGTTCCTTGACTTCTTGGGAAGATGTTGCGTCTGCGGACACGGTCTTTGAAATGTCCGTTTCCAAGAAGGATACCTCTGTCATTCTGCAGCTGCCTTCTGCCTTGGTGGATTCCTTGAAGAATATGAAGTCCGCAGCCCATCTGCAGTTGCGCTTCTCCGCTCCGGAAGCGGAACACCTGTTCCGGTTCTATGGACAGAATACTATCTATCCTCCGATTTTTGCGCTTTTTGCGGATTCCACCACGTTCCTCAACCCGTCGCCGACGCCTTTCCGTATTGCAAACATCATCAGCAATCAGGAGGATTGCCCGGAGTGCTCGATTCTCCATGGTGGGGTTTTTGATTCTTTAGTAGTGGAAATTCCCTCGGAACCGGTGATGGAAGCTCTTGCCGAGTATTATGGCGACGAGTTCCCCTTTACCAAGGGGGATGGCTTTGATGTCCGTCAAACGGTTCTGTTGGCCCAGCTTACTATGCCCCGTGATGATTCTAATGGCGAAAGCGAGTTCGGACTGCCTATTCAGGTGGTTGTTGGCTCCTTCGTGGATAGCGGAAAGACCGTAGTTCGCCGAATGGAAAATTACCGTTTGAACAATGATCTTATTCTGGATAGTGGTCATCCCAACTTGATTTTCCATGAAGGTGATTCCCTGTCCGTCCAGTTGACCTATGGTGTTCGCGAATTGCTGAATAAGGCTAATGATGGACGTCCCCTGAAGTTTATGATGCGTATGGGTTATCCGTTCCTGCAAGTGAATGATACGACTTATGCGGATTATGTAACTGCAGACGGGGATACTTGCTACAGATCCTTTAACCAGTTTGACTATGCCCGTTACGACTTCACTGCATCGTTGGAAAGTCCGATGACGTTGAAACTTTGGCTGGCTTCTAAGCGGGGGGATGAATAATGAAAAAGTTTATGACCTTCCTCGGCATTGCCGCCAGTTTGTCCTTTGGTTCTATGATCGGCCTTGATGCCCTGGGTGAAGAACAGGTGATGGGGGGGACCGCATCTGCCGCCGGTCGTGGCTTTGCGGGTAATGCAAAGACCGGTGATGCCGAAGGTGTTACCGTGGTAAACCCCGCACGTTTGGCGTTCGACAACAAGGTGGTGTTCAACCTGAACTTCTTGGTAGAAATGGACGATGCCAGCAATCACGGCTCCCATTTATCCCCTACCACGATATCCATGCCGTCGTTTAACATCTCTTTCCCGATGGGTGATTTTGGGGCCATGGGTCTTTCTCTTTGGCAGCATTATGCGTCCAATATGGATCAAGAGGCTACGGTTGATTCCTTGACCAAGGCGAAGATTGAATATCAGGGTAGTGTGTACGAACTGGTTCCGACTTATGCGGTTCGATTGCCCTATTTACGATCGTTCTCCATAGGTGCGTCCGCCCACGTGATTTTGGGAAATACATCGCGTAAGTTGACCCTTGATGCCAATTATGAAGATGTCCCCGATGAAGACAAGTGGGGTGCTGGCAAGTACAAAATTTCTGACTATGTTGATGGAACATGGGATCTTAAGAATCATCCGGCATATTATTCCCTGGCTCTGCAGTATCGTGGTCGTCAGGTTTCTTACTTCTTCTCCTTTACCACCCCTTATACTTTGGAAAACGAGTTGAAGTACGACTTTAGATTCTCTGAGCTGGATACGCTCGCTCCCACAACATACACTCGTGAAATTGATATTCCTGCCATGCTGGCGACCGGTATCAATTATCGCCTCAACAAGCGTCACAACGTGATGCTGGATTTGCAGTGGCGGGTATGGGACAATGATGTCGAAAATTTGGCCGGTGGCTGGGGTATCCCGGAAGTTACGGAAACGCAGAGTGACTTTATGGTTTCTGCAGGTTACCAATGCGATGGAAGTCCCCTGTTTTACGAAGATTACTGGAAACGAATCAACTATCGTGCCGGTGCCTGGTACAAGAGTTGGTATGTTAAAGATGTGTTTGAAGTTGGTGGCTCCGTTGGTGCCGGTTTTCCCTTGGGTAGAAAGGGAACTACTGTTGACCTTGCTCTTCAGGGAGGAAAGCGTTACGCCGATGCCGACAATGAATGGGATGAAATGTTCTTTGCTATTCGCATTGGCCTGACTGGTATTAGCAGCTGGGGCCAGAGTCGCAACAGATAGTGTGTTTATGAAGGAGGCTAGATAATGGCTACAAAAAAGGAAACTGAAGCGAATTCTAAAACTAAGACGACTGTAAAGAGCGTTGCCGAAAAGACTGTGGAAACGGTGAAGAAGGCTAAGGCTTCTGCTACAAAGGAAGTTGCTAAGGTCGTTAAGGATGTAAGGGCTTCTAAGGCCAAGGTTGAAACAGCAGAAAAGACCGTTGCCAAAAAGGCAAAGGCTACAGTGAGCACTCTGAAGGACGCCGCAGCCAAGGCCGAAAAGATTGTGGCCAAGGCAAAGGCCGTAAAGAAGACCGCTACGGCAACTAAGACCGCTGCAAAGAAAACGACAACGGCAAAGACCGCTGCAAAGTCTGCGGTCAAGGCCGAACCTGTCGAAACCAAGGCCGAAACTAAGGCTGCAAAGGCAGAAGTCGCAAAGGTCTCCAAGGCAAATGATGTGGCAACTCTTGCTCAGTCCTTTGACGCCGAATACCTGGTCTTGATGCAGAAGGATCCCAATTGGATGCATGCCTTCTGGGAAGTCTCCGAAAAGCGCATTGCCCAGGCCAAGAAGGGTAAGGGCAAGCTGGTACTTCGCCTGTTCGACATTTCCGCAGACTTGACTGTAAAGCGCAGCAAGAAGCGCAAGTTCCGCGACGTAGAAGTCCCGGCCGATGCTCGCAGCTGGTATGTAGAGAATACCGCCGGCCAGTCCTGTGTCGCCGTTCTTGGTGCCGTGAAGGGTAAGGAATTCATGCCTATCGTGGAATCTGCTCCTGTGGCCGTATTTGACAAGGCTGCTCCTGCTCCCGCTGCAGATGACGCCTTCGCCAAGGCTTCTCTCGGCGGCAACACCTTGGGCAACTTCATGAGTTCTGGCTTCTCCAGCCAGACCGCAGAGTCCTGGCTCAAGAGCCTGGGTGAAAATGCTGGTTTTGGCAGCTCCTCTGAGTCCATGTTCTCCGGAGCTCTGTCCAGTGCGGCTCTCCAGTCCAACAACATCGAAGTTTCCAAGGATTCCGTCAACTACGCTGGCAAGGGTAAGGATTTCTTCTTGTGGGTTAAGACTCGCCTGATCGTTTACGGCGGCACTCGTCCTGACGCTCATTTGCAGGTTCGCGGCGAAGATTTCCCCCTGAATCCCGATGGTACCTTTAGCTTCGAGGAAGACCTCCCGGATTGCACCAAGGTGATTCCGGTTTTCGCCACCGACAAGGATGGTGACTTCCCCACGACAATCGTTCCTATCGTAGTAAAGCGCACTGAGTAAGCCTGCGGCTTAATTATGAACTATGAAGTACGAATTATGAGATTTGTAATTGCGGCGGAGCTGCTTTACTTAATCTCGTAATTCATAACTTATAACTCGTACTTGTTTATGTCTGCTCCTGGTAAGATTCTTTTTCTGATGCATGCACATCTGCCTTTTGTGCGTCACCCTGAACATGACCGTTTCTTTGAAGAGAATTGGCTGTTCGAAGCCATGGCTGAAACGTACCTGCCCCTGGTGCAGGCGTTGCAGCGCTTGCTCGAAAAGGGCGTGCCGGGAACACTTAACCTTAGCGTTTCTGCTCCTTTGATAGAAATGCTTTCCGATGAACTTCTTATCAAGAAGTTCTCGGAACACTTGGTCCGTCAGCTGGAACTTATCGAAAAGGAAGTCCAGCGCAATGCGGACACTCCCGAGGAGTCCCTTTCCAAGTTCTACCTTGATCGTCAGCGTACGCTTATCGACACTTGGGAAAATAGAATCCATCGGAATTTGCTGGCCGAGTTCCTGAATTTGGAAAAGGCCGGCAAGTTGAATTTGCTGACCTGTGTCGGTACACATCCGTTTTTGCCCGCTTACCAAAGCGATGCCGATTCCATTCGCATGCAGTTGGATGTGACGGTTCGTTGCTTTGAACGAGCCTTTGGACGTAAGCCCAAGGGCGTGTGGTTGCCTGAATGCGGTTACTTCCCGGGGTTGGACAAGTACCTGGCCGAGTTTGGCCTGCAGTATTTCTTCTTGGAAACCCATGGTGCCTTGCTGGCTTCTCCGCCGCCTAAGTACGGCGTGTTCACGCCGCTGCGCACCAAGAACGGCCTTTTCTGCATGGGTCGCGAGCAGAAGAGTTCCATGGAAGTCTGGAGCCGCCGAACAGGTTATCCGGGCCATCCGGAATATCGCGAATTCTTTAAGGATATCGCCGGTGACCGCCCCAGAGACTATCTTGGCGAATACTTCTTCTCCGGTGACAATCCCATCGATACGGGCTTCAAGTACAACCGCATTACCGGCGGCGAAAAGAAGGAAATTTACCGCCCTTGGAATGCCTTGCGCCTGGCCAGCGACCATGCTCGCCTTTTCGTGGTCAATCGTGAAACCACCATTTCCGATTTGCTGGTGCAGATGGAGGGGAACAAGGCCGCCATGCTCTGCCCCTACGATGCGGAACTTTTTGGACACTGGTGGTTCGAAGGTCCCCTTTTCCTGGAATCCATGCTGGAATACGCCGCCTCGTCTTCTGTGATTGAGTTTGCCGGTGCCGACCAGGTGATGATGGATTCTGCGGACCCTGAAATTCATGAGCCGCCCTTCTCCAGCTGGGGCGAAGGTGGCTTCGGCTCTGTTTGGATTAATGGTGAAACCGACAAGTACTATCCGCAATCCTATCGTTTGCGCGCCATGATTCAGCATCTAAAATCTATTGTGGATCGTATGGGCAAGAACGCCAAGGCTAGTGTTCTCATGGCCCGCTACATTAAGCAGATGGAACGAGAACTGATGCTGTTCCAGTCTTCGGACTGGGCCTTTATGATTCACAATCATTCAGCCGAAGGTTACGCCCGCCGCCGCTTGGACGACCACTATAACAACGGTCACGCCCTCTTTGGCGAAGCCTGCAAGGCGGTGCTTCGGAATTCCGACAAGCCAGCGCCAAATTCCATCCTGCCGGATTTGGAAAAGGCAAACAATATCTTTAGCTGGCTTTAACTGATTTTAGTAGACAATAAGGAACTTCTTGGTTTTTCCGGAGCTGCCTGCTCTAAACTGGTAGACTCCGGGAACCATCAATTTTTTCACCCTGTCTTCGTCAAGGCAAAGTGTTCTGCCTTCGTAGCGTTCGCGACTTACGAGGTCTCCGCGACGGTTGCGGATTTCAATAAAGCCCTTGCTCTCAGGGAGCAGTGAAAAGCAGAGGTTTCCCTGTCTCCATGGAGTGGGGTAGGCGTGTAGCGTTGAATCCGTGATGATTGTGGGCAGCGATTCATTGCTGATAAAACGGCTGAAAATCCAAGCGATGGAATCGACGCGTGGGTCCTTTGATATTTTAACGAAGGCGGAGTCTACGCTGTTCGTATTTCGCATGTTTTTGACTTCGGCCTTTCCGTTTGCATAGAGAACTAGGCTTGCCTTACCCTTGAACTGGTCCAGGAAGGGCCTTCCTGCGCTAAAGAACTTGTACGAAAATTTTTCTAGTTGTGGGGTGAAAGTTGCTGTTGAACTGGTGTTCTTTTGATAGTTAAAATCTGGCCAGGAGGCTTGATCCTTCACAATCCACTGAGTCGAATCTAAAGAGGAACTGCGCTTGCCTGCAAAGGATAGCCTTGTCGCAAAGTCCTGAAAGAGGGAGTCTGCGGAAAGGTCTTTCTTGTCGGCGAACAGGTAAAGGTTTTCCTGAAAGGAGCGGCTTGGCCTCTTGGAAAATTCTTCCCAAATAAATTTATCTGCCTTTTGATCTACATGATTGTACAGGTACATAAAGAAAATGCCTGCGCCGTAGTCTTCTTGCATCTGGTCAAGTGGTGTTCCCATGTTGTTGAACATGGTGGGCAAGTAACCGTAGTAATCGTCAACGTCTGGAGCCGCGATTTCCTCGATGCCAGAGGCGGACGCTTCAAACCAAAATGTCCAGTAGTTGTACATGTCTAGGTACCGGAGCTGTACTGCATGGTATAGCTCATGAATCGCGGTAACGCGAAGAGCTGTTTCCCAATGTTCTGCATAGGAATACTGGTGGTGGACATTCTCAAGTTCTTCGGTGGATACGCTGTAGGGGCATTTTTTTTCGTTGATGATCAATGTGTCCTTTATCGCGCCGCGAGGAGGAGTAAATTTGAAGTCGTTATCAATCATCAGTTCGCTTTGATCGAAGCGGTCGTCAGAGGGAATGGTGAGCCCGTAACATCCGTGGCATTGTCCTCCCAGAATCTCTCGTGTGTTTCGGAGCAAATCTATATCCAGTACTTCAACGGGGTATAGACCGTCAGAAATTTTTTGTTGGTAATGATAGGCGAGGTTTGTTCCTAGCGGTGGTAGCATTCCCATTTTTTTCGTATGGAAGTTCCACGCGCTTTCTACATCCACGGCAAGGGAATCGATGAATTCCTCTGTGGTTTGATGGGGACCTTCCAGGGTATAGAAAATTTGGAAGTGCTCTGTCTTGCGAGTGTAGACGCTGTCGTACAGGTCATCTGCGGTGCAGGCTTCCTTGGTGGATGTGGCTCGGGCCATCAGCTTTGTTGCAGGCTTCGACTTGGTTTCTTTTGCGTGTTGGAACAGTCGAACGGTTCCGCAGGATGTTTCGCGGGCAAGGGCTGTTCCAAGAAGCAGAAATGCGACGATTGCAAATAAGGCGAGCTTGCGCATTGTTGACCTGCTAGGCGATAATGCCTTCTTCTGCAAGGACCTTGCGAGCCTTCGCCCTGATTTCTTCTGAAACGGTCAGAGTTTTCTGATGGTGTGGTTTTACTCTGGCATCTACGATGATGGGCGCCTCGCAGCCCCAGTGCTTGTTGCAGATTGCGGAATGGAAACCGTACAAGTCCTGGGCCGGATCCGAGCGCGTAAAGGTCAGCCACAGAAAATCGCTGAGTTTTTCGCCCGTCAGTTCGCTGCTGAAATCCACTAGGCTGATCCAGGGATAGTTCTCACGGTACTTCCAGTTTTCGAGGCTTGCTTCAAGCTGCCCTACCAGAGCCTCGGCGGAGCGTTCTCCCTGGGCCTCATAGGCGGGAGCCTGCATCACGAGGACTCCTGCCATGGGAATCTTTACGCAGGATTTGTCAAAGCCCTTGGGCAAGTCAAGTTCTTCCAAGTCGGCTGCGTCACGACGCAGTTCCCTGCGCCTTGGGCCCGCTGCGGCCATCACCAGTTTTGATCCGTGGTTGAGGCTTGAGCCGGTATAGTCCAAGGTATCTATGGAGGTGGCGGTCTGGAAATGCAGATCCCGTCTGAAATCCATTCGTTCAAGTGTATGGGCGAAGAATCCGGGAACGTCGTTGACGTCGATTTTCTTGCAGCTTTCTCGCTCGTCTTCCTTGGCTGCTATCAGCAGGTATTTGCTCAGACTTGCCTGGTTGAATCCCAGTAGGGCGCTTGCGGTCTTTAGCAATTCGAGGGGCTCGCGATCCTCGGGCTTGGCGTAGGGCAAGAAACGTTCGCTGGCAAGCGCAAGGCAAAGGGGATGAACGCCTGCGGCATCTACGGCGTGTAAGGCGTGCAGCCCCGGCACCGATGCGGGAACCATGGGCTTTGTCACCTGGTGGATAAAGCTTCCGAACAGGGTGTCTTCTTGCGGCGGGCGACCCACTACGGTAAAGGGGTAGATGGCGTTCTTTTTGCAAAGGACCTTTTCCACCTTCATGTAGGGGAAATTGTGCTTGTCGGAATAGTAGCCGATGTGGTCCCCGAATGGCCCTTCGGGTTTCAAGTCCGGTTGGATTTCGCCAAGAATACAGAAGTCCGCGTCGCTGGAAACCAGGTAGCCGTTATGGATAAAGTAGCGAAAACTTCTTCCGCCTAGCATACCTGCAAAAACAAGCTCCGACAAGTTCTCCGGCATGGGCATCACGGCTGCCACCGTGTGTGAGGGTGGTCCCCCGACAAAAACGCTCACCTTAAGGGGACGCCCCACTTCTATCGCTTTTTGATGATGCCTTGCGATGTCCCGTTTAATCTGATAGTGCAATCCGCATTCCGCAGGCTGCTTTGTCGAAGGAATACCGCTGCTGTCGCCTTCATTACCGCTACCATACTCGTTTCCCGAAATCTGCACGCGGTACATGCCCACGTTCGTGGTCATGACACTTGCCCCTTCATCTGGGCGCGTCGCCACCTGGGGCAAGGTGATGAAGGCTCCTCCGTCGCAAGGCCAGCTTACCAGCTGCGGCAAGTCCTGCAGGCGACATTCCTCAAAGTCCTTGATGCTGCCGCTTTTGCGGGGGAGCGCATTGAGGCCAGCCCCTGCGGCCTTAAGCAACTTCGCAGGACTGGGATGCTTAAAGAACTCGATGGGATTGGACTTGAACAGAACTGCGGTCTGCGTCTTTTCGAGGCTCTTGCGAAACAGGAACTGCAACCGTTCCTCGGTGCCAAAGATGTTGCAGGCGGCGCGGAAGGGGCTGCCCTTTACGCGTTCGAAAAGCAGCGCCGGTCCATGGGCTTCAAAGGTCTGTCGGGCGATTTCCGCCATCTCCAGACAAGGATCCACCTCCTGCTGGATACGCTTAAGCATGCCTGCCTTTTCCAAATCCAGCAGAGCCTGTTCAAGACAGCTATACATGGGAGTGCCTAGAAGGAATGGTCGACGCTTAGCCTGCGGTGGCGGCCTGGTTTAATGCTTCGAAGCTTTGTGTCTGCTTCTTGGCTTCTATAGCGTCTATGATTTCACGTGCGGCCTTGCGGCTCACAACTCCGTAAACAATGCCTGCCTTGGCCATCAGCTGGGCAAAAACATTTTCGGGCAGCGCGTCGGAGAAACCTTGAAAGGACATCTCGTCGTAACAGGCGCATAAACTGCCTTCGGCAATAAATTCATGGCTGGCTGTAAAACCACGGAAGGGTCCTTGGTTTAAACGAACCATAATCTTGTTTTCCTTGACTGAACTGACAACGCCCGTCCAGGAAACCTTCTTGAATCCCGCGACGACGTTGTAGGTCACGACTTCACCTGCTTCCAGAACCTTGGGCAAGGTGTAGTGAACAATCGGGGTACTTCCGATAGTCAAGTTCAGGGGGGCATAACGCATCGTCTCCAGCATGTTAGCCAGAGTGTATTCCTGCCACGAAGTTTGACTGAATTGTACCATACGCCGACAAATTTAATAAAATAGTTGATGAAAAAAGGGGGAGATTGCCAATAAAAAGCTATTTTTGTGCCTAATGAGTAATTTAGAAACCGATAGCAAGTTCCTCAAGAAAGGTGTCATTGTCAATATTGTAGGGACGATTCTTAAAGTTTGCGGCCCCATATTGACCATTCTTTTGGCGAGAATCTTTGGTGCTGCGGAATTTGGGATTTTTGTTTCGACGCAAACCTTGCTGTTGACCATATCTCGCTCGTCAACCTTGGGCCTCGATAAAGGATTGTATTGGTATCTGCCGCAGAATAAATTGCAGGATCGTCCCGCCTACGATGGGATTATGGAATCTTTCTGGGTGTCGGTGGCGGTATCTCTTGCCTGTACGTTGTTTATTTTTGTGGGTTCCTTTACTCCCCTGATTTCCGACGAGCTGCCTTGGTATGCCTTGTCCCTGGTTTTCTTTGCCTCATCTTATGTGCTGAGCAATACATCCGAAAGTAATCGGCGTCCCCAGTTTGCCATTTTCATAAACTCCTTCTTTGTTGCCGTGCTGTCTCCGGCATCGTCCATTGCACTTCATTTCCTGGGAATTCCTCATGCTTTGCCTCTTGGCTTGCTGATTGGTCAAGTCGGTGGCTTTATTTTGCACTTCACTTTAGTGCGTAAGCAGTTCCCGGAAATGCCGTTGATTCCGAATAAGTTAGTTTCTAAAACCTTGCTTGTTTATTCGTTACCCTTGGGCTTTAATGAATTTGTATCCTCGTTCCTCATTCGATCTGGGCTTTGGATGGTGATGCTCTTTCTTGGCCCCGAAATGGCAGGCGCCTACGGTATCATGGTTACGGTATCCAATGCGTTGCAAACCATTCGCGTTGGGTTTAATCCGATTTTGACGCCAGTCATTGCGGGTATGGATAAGAACCGTTTGCATACGGATTTAAAGCCCGTGTTTACCTACTGCGTATCCATGATTACGCTGATTCAGCTTGTTATCGGATTCTTTATTGTTCTGTTCCCGGAACAGATTTTGAGTATCGCCGGTAGCGACTTTATTGTACAACCCGAGGCTTTGGGAATTCTGCTGTTCGTACACTTGTTGGCGGGGTTCTTTGGTCTTACAACGACGATTATGAATGGTATCGGAAAGAGTTTGTATACCCTTAAGATGAACGCGTTCTCTCTCGCTGTTGCCCTAATTTCTGGCTATTTCCTTGTTCCCGCTTTTGGACTTGTTGGTGCAGCGATGTCCATGCTCATCTATAACTTGGTAGCTATGGTTTGGAACAACGCCTATCTTGCGTATTTGAAGCTTTGGCCTTATTCCGTAAAACTCGTCTCCCAGATTGTCTGGATGTTTGGTTTGATAGGGTTTTATATCCTTTTGAATATGCGCGTGTTCACTCTGACTCTTCCTGAAAAAGCAATCCTTTATGTGGTTATACTGGGCGCTTTGGGAATACAGTTTAAAATGCAAAAGAAACGCTTGGAAAGCGATAGGAACGCTTCCAAACGCCACTAAGGAACGTTTTTGCGCAATTCATCGGTGAATGGTGAACTTGCGGACATTCTCACTACAAAAAAAGGCTATTTTTGTAGTGAGGAAATTATGAAAAAAATATTGACCGTTGGCGTTTTTGACTTATTGCATTTTGGCCATATTGAACTGTTTCGCAAAGCAAAGGCATTGGGCGATTTTTTGACTGTTGCTGTTCAAGATGACGAAAACGTGGTCAAGTTCAAGCCAGGTGCAAAACTCACCTATACAACGGATCAGCGTTGCTATATGGTGGCCTCCATCCGTCATGTTGATGATGTTGTGGTTTATTCCTGTGCTGAAAACGCAGTCAAGGAAAACGATTTCGATGTTTTTGCCAAGGGCCCGGATCAGAATAACGAAAGTTTCCAGGCCGCGATTAAATGGTGCGAGGAACATGGCAAGGAAGTTGTAGTGCTTCCGCGTACTGAAGGCATTTCAACATCCTTGATAAAGCAGATTTTGAAAGGTTAAGAATGAGAAAGGTTACTGCCCAGGAAGTTCGTGAAGTCCAGATGGGCGTTCTGGATGAAATTGTTAGAATTTGCAAAGAAAACGATTTGAAGTATTACCTGGCTTACGGCTCCTTGATTGGCGCTGTAAGGCACAAGGGCTACATTCCCTGGGATGATGACATTGACATATTCATGGTTCGCGAAGACTACGAAAAACTCTTTGCAATCTTGAAAGATGAAAACTCCAACAAGGCTAATTGGGTTTCTGTAATCGACGATACGGACCCGGATTATTTTTATCCGTTCTCCAAGGTTGTTGACAACAGGACTGAAGTCAAGATGGACCGTCATAAGGGTTCCCATGGCATTTGGGTTGACGTATTCCCTGTGGATGGTCTCCCAAAGTCCGATTTTATGGCCAAGGTTTTTGTAATGTATTGCAGCTTCCTTCGCGTTGTTGGCCTTGCCATGGATACCGACTTTTCTTCCAAGACATTGAGCACTTGGACGTTATTGTATAAGCGTTTCTTTAACGTGCTGTCTTGCATCGTGGGTAAGAAGCGTATTTGCCGTTTTGTTGAGTGGACTTTCCATCGTTATTCCGTAAAGAATTCCGATAAGGTTGCAATTCTTTTCTCTGGTCATAAGCTGGATGCGATTTTTGATAAAAAGATTTTGCTTGCCCAGGCCGATTACAAATTCGAAGATCGTGAATATACTGGTTGTGCAAATTACGATTTGTATTTAACACAGCTTTATGGTGATTACATGACGTTACCCCCTGTAGAAAAACAGATAACCCACGATTTTAACGCCTGGTGGAAGGACTAGGTTTTTCATGACCAAGTATCTATTTGTATTGACCAGCTCCGAGAAGGATTTTTTCTGCGAGCAGACATTGGTGGCTATCGCCTCCCTGCGAGTTCATAATCCGGGGGCGTTTGTTACGGTGCTCACCGACGACCGCACGGCGGCGACCTTGACTGGTAACCGTGCAGCTTTGAAAGAGGCTGTAGACGAGTTGAAGGTCATGGACTTGCCCGAAGATCTTTCGCCTATGCTGCGCTCCCGCTACCTCAAGACGGTGATGCGTAACGTAATCGACGGTGATTTTTTGTACATGGATTCCGATATCGCCATCGTAGGCGACTTGAGCATTCCTGCCGAATGGACTGGGGACATTTATGCGGTGCTGGATTTCCACACCAACCTTTCCAAGGCCATCAATCGCAAGAAGATTTTGAACAACGCCAAGATGCTGGGCTTTTCTCCCATCTTGAACGACGAGATTTTCAACGGTGGCGTGATGTATGCCAAGGATACTCCCAAGGCTCGCGAATTCTTTAAGACCTGGCACGAACTTTGGCAGTACTGCGTCACCAAGAATTTCCCCTACGATATGGCAAGCCTTGCAGAAGCCAACTTCAAGTTCGGCTACATCACCCAGAAGGCTGGCGGCGAATGGAACTGCCAGATGGCGTACGCCAGGGAATTCATTCCCAACGGCAAGGTGTTTCACTTCTTCGGTTCTCGCATCATCAATACATGCGGTCGTAAGGTTCCGGAGAGCATGAACGTTTTTCTTCCGAAAATTTTGCGCAAGGATTTCTACACCAACCTCAAGGAAATCCCGGTGACGGTGAACGCTGACAAGAGCATTACCATCAACGAGTACTACGACGATGTAATCGCCCATGCCAAGGAGGCCTTCCTCTACCAGACGAAGCATGCGGGCAAGTTCGGTGCAGACATTATCCGCTCATACGCCTTTGCAAAGTCCCTGGGCTACGTTTATAAGAAGTTGCCCTTTGTACTGCCACTGCTTTCCCTAATCGGAAAACTCCTTTAGACAACTTCCTACTAACCACTAATCACTTCCTACTTCCTACTAACCACTAATTACTATGATGCTTTTCAACCTCGTCGCAGTTCAGCCTATTCACAGCGCCAAGTTCCATGGGGGAGGCTCCTATGGCGAGGTCATCTTCTGGGCTCTGGTGAAACGTGGCGCCAAGTTCAGCTGCGCTTACGATAGCCGAAAGTATCTGGACCCGAATATTCTGGAGGCTTGCAAAAGCGGCGGTATTCCGCTGTTTGACATTAGCGAAAAGACGCCCCAGCAGATCATTGACGAAAACGGTATCGATGCTTTCTACACGCCGCTGTACTCCCTCGAAAAGAAATGGGACATCAAGGTAGACCGCTTCGTGCTCACCTGGCACGGCGTACGCGCCTTGGAAATGCAGTACAGCCCCTTGGGAATTTCCTTTGCCAAGAAGTTCGGTCAGAAGGCCGAAGCCTTGATCCGCTATCGCGAAAGTTGGAAGAAGTATTTCTACAAGCCCAAGTATCAGCAGCTGGCAGCCCGCATTGCAAGCGGCCAGACCCGGGCCATTACCGTAAGCGAACATAGCAGGGCATCCATCAAGGGCTTCTTCCCGGAACTGCGAAATGCAGAAATTCCCGTATATTACAGCCCCATGGCGGACTACGAACCCGAGGGTTTCTTGCCGCCTAAGGTCTGTGCCGAGAAGTATTTCCTGCTTACCAGTGGCACCCGATGGGAAAAGAACAACCTCCGCGCCGCCATGGCCTTTGACGAACTGCTCTCCGAAATGGGCGAGGGTGAACCTGGTGTCGACTTTAAGATGGTGATTACTGGCGCGACCAATCCCAGGGCATATCTGAAGCGTTTAAAGCATAAGGACCGCTTTGTGCTTCTGGGTTATGTGGAAAACAAGGAACTGGAATTCCTGCACAAGAATGCCTATGCCTTTATATTCCCCAGTTTGAACGAAGGCTTTGGCTATCCTCCCATGCAGTCTATGCGCTATGGCGTACCTGTGGCGGTAAGCGGCACCACCTCTGTGCCCGAGGTCTGCGGTAATGCGGCTTTGTTCTTTGACCCTTACTCCGTAAGCGAAATCAAGAACCGTCTGATTCAGCTGCTGGATGCAGATATCCGCAGCGAATATTCCGCTCGTGCCCTGGTGCGTTATGCCGAAGTGAGCAAGCGTCAGAAAGAAGACCTGGAAAAGACCGTTGACTTTATTTTAGGAAAGTAAAATTGATCGATAAAAAGAAATTGACAGGCGCGTTGAGTTGTTTTGCAAAGGAGAAGGATAATCCCTTCGTGTGGATTTTCCTGGTGGCTCTGGTTTTCCAGACGGCGATGCTGGTGCTGTTCTACAGCTTGCCCGATCCCTTGGGACTTTCCTTGAACGAGATGTTCTCGGGCAAGGTGCTGTGGCAGTACTGCATGGCGGTGGGTGCCGTTTTCGTGCTCACGTCCATCTTTGCCTTTATGAAGTCTCCGCGGGCCTGCTCCATCTTCTTTATCATCTACTTCTTTATCGCCATTGCGGATTACGAAATTTTTCGCTTTAATCACCAGCGTCTTTCCTATTCCTTTATCCGCACTTACTTCCACTTTTCCAACATTACCGATGACACCACTCTTTCTGTTTTCGGTGGCGACGGCCTGGGTTCACTTTTGTGGGGCGGTCTTCTGATTCTCATCGTGGTCAGCGGCCTTGCCTTTACCATCGCGTATACCATTCGCAAGCGTAAGCTGGTGATTACCCATCGTTACGTCAAGAAGAATCGTGGCAAACTTGTTCCGGTGACTTTCCTGAGCACTGGCCTTGGCCTTTCGGTGATTCCCCTGATACTTTTTCTTACGGGGGCTCGCGGCATTATTACGATTCCCGTTATCGACATGCCCGTAGATATGCGCTTTACTTTAGGGAAGCATACGTTGACCGCACCCATTCTGCATATCGCTGCGGTGGAAACCTTTGAGTTTGTCCGCGATAATCATAAGATTACTTACGAGCTGGTAGATGACCTGGATGCATTCCTGCCGCCGGACTTTGCCGCAAGCCGCATCGATACTTTGGGATACCCGGGCTACCGCAAGGCTCCCACCTACGAGTACAAGGCGGCTCATCCCTACAACATCGTCTTCATCTTCGGTGAATCCTTCAAGGGCCGCATCTTTAACCAGATGCTGGAAGGGGATACCACCTTGGCTCCCAACATCTGGAAGTTGGCCAATGGCGGCAGCCTTTGGTTCAAGAACGCCTTTAGCGGAGGCTACCCTACGGTACGTGGAACCACATCCACGTTTATGGGTTTCCCGTCGCACCCCAATCGGGACGTGCCTAGCTTCTATGCCTCCAACCACTTCAAGGGGTTCCAGGAATACCTGGTGGATTATACCAAGGCCTACGTGACGGTTTCCAACCCTGTTTTCGACCACACGCTGCCCTGGGTGGAACGCTTCTATGGTAACAACTGGTACCTGATTGGCGAAGAAAAGATTCCCCATTCTGCCGATAGCCTGGGTGCCGACTTGATGGTGAAAACCTTGGCGAAGATGCCCACGGACAAACCCTGGTTCCTGGCCGGTAACACCATTGCCACCCATATTCCCTTCTTTGGCTATCCCGACGATTTTGCTCCCAAGCCCGAAGATCCTATGGAACGCTATCGCCATTCTGTGCGTTATACCGATGCTCAGCTGGGTCGTTTTTTTGATGCCTTGGCGGCACGTCCGGACTTTGAACGTACTGTGGTCATTCTTCTGGGCGATCACGATACTCCTGTGGATTCCATCGACCGTAGGATTCCGCAGCCCATCGGCGTTTCGGCCGCACGAATTTTCATTGGGATTTTCTCGGCGGATACGACCTTGTTCAACGGCCTCGAAGTTCGCGACGATGTGGCATCCCAGCTGGATATTGCGCCTACCATTATGGACTTGGCCCAGGTTCGTGCCGACAACCATTTCTGGGGTTACGATTTGCTGGCTCAAAAGCGCCCGGCGGAACAGCCGTCGCTGTTCTTCTCCGAAAACGCCTACTTCCTTGGCTTTAGGGATTCCGTGCTCACCGGAGGCCTGCAAACAGAAGAAGTGCACAAGGGCAAAAATGACGAATACCCCCTTGTGACCGATTCCCTTTCACAGCAGTGGCGAAAAAGGGCGGTTGGAGCAAGCAAAGTTCTCAAGTCCTTGCTTCGTAACGATGCAATGTTGCCGCAGTAATTTGTATATAGGTTAGTATGTCGCAAAAACAGTCCATTCAAGAAAGATTCTCCAAGTGGTACATTCCACTGATTTGCAAGCATAAGTACAAGGCTTTGCTCTTTTATATCCTCGTCGCAGCCCTCTGCGCATTCCCGATCCTGGTGAAGCCGGGGCTTAAACTGGATGCGGACCTTTCCCATTTGCTGCCCGACGATACTCCCAGCGTCTTGGCGCTGCAAGAATCCTATACCCGCTTCGGCAGTACCGATCGCTTCACTATTGCCATCCAAAGCGAAGACGCTGAGCTGGTGGCTGCCTTGCAGGATTCCATCAGCGGTTACATCCACAAGAACTGGCAGGGCGATTTCGTTTCCACCCAGATCGATGACAATAACCAGTTCTTTAAGGATAATGCGCTACTTTACTTGCCGGTAACCCACCTGCAGCGTATCCGCGACAACCTTGAGGACTTGCAGCTTGAAATTGGCCGCAAGAATGGTCCCCTGGTGGTCGACCTTTTGGAAGCTGCCGCCGATAGCAGCGCCCCTGCCGAAAAGAAGGACCGCATCTGGTTTGACGCCAATTTGCCTCAGGAACTGGGCCTCCCCGAAGAGGCGGTAAGCGCCTTTGCCACATTCTTCAAGAAGAAGGATACCGTACAGGTTGCACAAAACGCCGATGCCGAGGAATGGCGTCCCAAGGATCCTGTTCCTGCTCATTTGAAATCTCGCCTCATTGGTTGCCCCAAGCCCGACAGCACCGGCAAAATTTGGTTCAACGGCGTGGTCAATGCCAAGCTGATCAAGCCCTCTACCGACTATGAATTCGTAACCCATATTCTGGCCCGCACCGATTCCCTGTTGCAATACTTTAGCGCCAAGGATTATCCGGTAAAGACTCGCTTCACTGTAGAAGGTACTTACGAAGGCCTCAAGGAAGTGGATGAAGTGGCTAACGACAGCATCTTCTCCTTTGCCATTAGCCTTGTGCTGATTTTCTTCTTGACCACCTTCTTCTTCCGCAGCGTCAAGGGGCCGGTTCTCGTGGTGGCGTCGGTGCTTTACGCCTGCATTCCTACCTTTGCCTTTATCGCCCTGTTCTACGGCAAGATGAACCCCTTTACGGTTTTTGTGGCGTCCATCATCCTGGGCATTGGCATCGACTATTCCATTCACATGCTGGGTACGGCCCAGAAACTTTTGCATCAGCATGCTACCTTGGAAGAGGTTCTCGAGGAAGCCCAGAAAAAGATGCTCAAGCCTTTCATCTTGGCAAGCTTTACCACCATTGCGGCCTTCCTCACTTTGCTTGCGGCTCACTTCAAGGGCTTCTATGAATTTGGCGTAGTGGCCTCTGCCGGTGTGCTCTTCAGTATGCTCACTTCTATTCTGGTGCTGCCGGTGTTCATCAAGTGCATGGGCGGCATTCCCGCTGCACCCCAGAACAGTTTCTTCCCCAAGAGCTGGGACGATGGCAAGATTCTTAAGTTCTTTAAGTGCGCCACTGTGGTGGGCTTGATTTTCGGAGCTGTATCTCTGTATTATGCTCCCAGTGTGGACTTTGAACATAACCTTAAGAATCTGCGCCGTGCCGCTACGGTAAAGACCACTCAGAGCAATAAGATTTCTACCAAGGTGACCAAGGCCAGCTACAAGGCGGTCACGTCTACGCCTGCAGCGGTAATGGGCTCCAAGCCGGAGCAGCTGGACAAGCTTTACGATACCCTGATGGTGCGCCTCCACGACGAGAAAGATTCGCTGCTTGGTAGCTTCCTTACCCTTAAGAGTTTTGTGCCGCCTCAGGATTCCCAGAAGCAGCGCCTTGAAGTCATCGAGGAAATTCGTGAGCTGGCCGAGGCTAGGGTATTCGACCGCGCCGAGGGCGAGGATTCTGTGAACGTGGCAAACCTCCGCAAACTCTCTGCGGTAGAGGAATCGTTCACCGCCGAGGACATTCCCAGCTGGACCTTGGATATCCTCCGCGAAAAGGATGGCAGCTATGGTAAGATCGGCTTTATCTATGGCGACTTCCCGGGCTGGGATGCCCATGCCCTGCAGAGGTTCCAGGACCGCTACGGCCATTGGAATTTCGATGGCGAAAACCTCCGCACCTTCTCTTCGCAGTTTATTCTCTCCGATGTGATTGCCTCGGTAAAGAAGGATAGCTTTAACTTGGCAGCGGTCATCATTGCGGTAATCTTTGGCACCTTGCTGATTTCTTTCCGCAAGCCTAAGCTGTTCATCGCCGGGTTTATTCCCTTCGGTATGGGCGTCTTGTTGACCCTTGGCCTGTTGGGATTCCTCACCGAGGCGTTCGAATTCGGCAAGATCAGCATTTATAACGTTATTGTGATTCCCATGACCTTGGGTATAGGCATCGATGCAACCATCCATCTGGTAACTGCCTGGGCCTCCGAAAAGGGCATGACTCTTCGCAAGTTGATGGATACCACCGCACGTAACGTGATTGCCAGCTCCACTACTACGGCAGCCGGTTTTGTGGGATTCCTCTTTACCACCCACAAGGGCCTTAAGGGTATCGGCGACTTGGCCTGTATCAGTATCCTCGTGTTCCTGGTGGCAAGTGTCATCTTCTCCATGTTCCTTTGCGGAACCTGGCTCAAGAAGAAAGACGAAAAGTAATCGCCTGGCTAATTTGAATATGCAAAGAAGATGCCGATCCAAATGGGTCGGCCTTTTCTATACTCGCGCTAAATTTGTCTCTATAATTTTGCGGAACTACAATCCCTTTTCCAGGGAGTAGTCGGAGACCTTGATCAAGGTGTCCAGGAGCTTTTTTAGGCGTTCCTTTTCGGCGGGATGGGCCTTGATGACGTCTTCTTTCTGATGGGTGTCGCCCTCGGCAAAGAGCCATTCATTTTCACCGTAGCGGTTGACTAGTCTAAAGCCTTCGTAGCCGATGGCCGCCACCCTGGAGTAGGCTCCCAGGGAAAGCCCGCTGCCGTAGCCGCGTAGCAAGTTGTGGCCCATCATCATGTTGGGTACAGCAATGCCTGCCAGTTCGAGAATGGTGGGGGCGATGTCCAGCTGTGCCGTTGTGGCTGTATCGCGGCCAGGTTCTATGCCCTTGCCGTGGATGATAAAGGGAATCCATGTTGCGTTGGAAAAGCCGCCGCCTACCATGGTGGATACGCCGTTTTCGCCCAGGGGAAATCCGTGGTCCGCCATGATGATCACGTAGGTGTTTTCGTACCAGGGCTGCTTTTCCACTTGGCGCATGAAGCGTTCCAGCTGGCGGTCGGCGTAGGCCATGGTGTAGTTGATGCGCTCCTTAAGGGGGGCCTGCTTTTGCTCCTCGGTCATGCCGGCGGCAAAGTTGAATGGGTAGTGGTTGGAGCGTGTGGCGAAGGTGGCCACGAAGGGCTTGCCTTCCTTTGCCAGGGTGTCCGTAACGTAGGTCGCGGCGTGGTCAAAGAAGGTGGAGTCGTCCTCGCGGTTGCGGTCGTAGTGCTGGGCGGTGTACCACTTGGAAGCCCATACGCCCAGGTTGTCCCAGGCGGGGTCCGCGGCGGAGAAGTAGTGGCTTACGTAGCCGGAATCGGTGAGCACCGAAACGAAGCTGGGAATGACTACGTGGACCAGTTCCGTGGCCTGTGCCATCTTGGAGTGGTGGGGTACGCCGATGTGTGTGGTGAGCACGCCCCCTGTGGTGGGGAGGCCGCTGGTGTGCATGCGTTCCCAGATGCGGGAGTGGGCGGCGATGGAATCGTAATAGGGCGTGGGGGAGGGCTGCAGGTTCGGATTCAGGAACCCGGTATTCATGCCGCGGTGGGATTCCATGAAGACCAGGATGAAGTTGGGCTTCTGGGCGCGGCGTTCCTTTAGCAGGGAGTCGTTGAGCAGGGCGTCGCTTGGGATGCGGAAAAGGGGATTGCCCTCGGGGTTCTTTTCCTTGTCGTCGACGCTTGGGAAAATCCAGAGGGAGTCGCCTTCCACATGCTGCCACAGGTTCTGGTAGGCGAGAGCGTAGTCGGTCAACTGCTGCCCCGCAAGGCCTTCGGATTTGTCCTGCGCGAACGCCTCCCTGTAGAGATTTGATACAAGAGGACGCAGCTTTGTCATGCGGGCGTTGCCAGTCCATATCACATAGACGTACAGGTAGCTTGCCAGGTAGAAGAATGCCATGGCAATCAGGGATTTCTTTCCGAGACCTGCAAACTTGCACTGCAGCAGTCGATAGACGCCGTAGGTAAAGGGGATGATTGTTGCCCAAAGTATGAATTGCAGATAGGGAATGGATCGGTCGTTGGCCGAGTAATCCCAGAACATGGAAACGGAGGAAATGTCCTTGTATGTATTGAAGAGTCCAAAGGTAAGGTGGCAACCCATGAAGCGCAAAAGTTCATGGTCCATGATGGTGAGCATCAATACAACACCGTGGAATATGCAGAAGAGCGTAAGCCCGATGCCGTGGCCAGAAACCTTTGTGGTAATCTTCTTGAGGATTGGCTGCAGCACAGCGCCGATGATGGCAAAGATCACCAGGGAGTTCACGATCCACATGAAGTCCAGGCACACCGCGTGGAAGATGTACCAGTCGGGCTTGCTTACGAAGGGGAAACCATAGGCGTTGCTACGGAACAGTAGCAGCACGCGCAGAATGATATGGGCAATCCACGTGGCCAATGTAAAGTACACCAGTTTCTTTGCGGGCGCAAAGATGGTCTGCAATTTTTGAGCGTAGTCGACTATGGTTTGCTTCAGTTGCATAGGCTTTGGGTTTTCGAAGTCCTGATATTAGTATTCGAAGTCCACGGCGCGGCGTTCTACCACAACCTTCTTCACGAAGCCTACGATGGCCTGGTGGTCCGGGTGGCCCTGGTAGAAGTCCAGAGCTTCCTTGGTGCGGAAGGTGGTGTCGAGGGCGATGTCGTATTCGATGTCGCCGTTGCCGATTTCTGACTTGTTGAAGTTCAAGCCGGATTCGATGCTTACTAGGCCGGGGATCTTGCCTTCCAGGGCGTGGAATGCTGCCACCAGCTTTTCACCGTTTTCCTTGGCGGTTGCACCTTCTGCTTCGGCCTTGAGCTTCCACCAAACAATGTGTCTAATCATGATTATTTCCTTTTTTGATTGTGAATTTCTTGATAGAGATTCAGCTGGCGCTTAAAGCAGTCGTTCCAGCTGAACTGTTCCGCATACTTGCGGGCGTTCAATTTCTTTTGGCTGAGGTCGGAGCGGTAAAGGTCTACCACCGCGTCGGCCAAGGCTTCTGGGGTGCGTGTCTTAAGGATGACTCCTGCGTCCGATTCCGTTACATGTTCTGCGGCCGCCCCTGTGCTAGCTCCGATTTGAGCGTTACCGCAGGCCATGCTCTCCAGAATGGAAAGCCCGAAGGTTTCCCAGCCGGAGAGGGCGAGGCCCATGTCGACGCTGGCGTAATGCCTTGCCATTTCGTCGATGGATTTGATGAAGCCTGCGTACTGGATTCGCGGATGGGTCTTCACCGCCTCTTGCACCTGGGGCAGGTAAGGGCCCGTGCCTGCCAGCACCAGTGCCGGCACGCAATTCAACTTGCTTGCAATGATGTCGTAGGCACCCAGCAAAAGCTCGATACCCTTCTCCTCGCAAAAACGATGAGGGAAGAAGATTGTCAGTCGGCTTGGGTCGCCATCCTTCAGCTGCTGCACCAGTTGCTCGTCGCGCTTTTCTGGCGAAAACATCTGGATGTCGCAGCCCAGGGGAATCCAATGGGACTTGGGCAGGTGATTGGCGTCCAGCCGCTCCATGACTTCCTTGCAGGAAACCTGGATGCCGTCGTACCTGTGAAATTCTCGGCGGGCGTACCAGAAGGCGACCTTGCAGCCAAGCTTTCCAAGGGCTGTTCCCAGCTTATTGGCGATGGGGCGTTCCACGTAGGTGATGGGGAAGTCTGCATGCCAGAAGCTCAACAGAACTGCGTCTGGCACAATGCGCCTGGCTGCCTTGCGAACTACCGTAGGCAAAATGTAGGGGGAGCCCACTTCGATGACCTGCGGCTTGTACTTTTTCAGTATAGGCTGGATCTGGGACTGCTTCCACATGAAGCGGTATTCCCAGTTGCCGGGAAAGCGGTAGGCCTCTACGTGCTCGATGACAAGGGAGCTACTCTTGACTTCGGTGTACGTCTTTGCGTCGGGCATCACGAATACCGAGAGAACTCCCGGCTGTTCCTTGTGGAGCCCTTCGTAAAAGGCCATCTTCTGCAAATGGTAGCGGCGAACGCCACCGCCAGATGGGCTCCAGAAGTTGTTGAAGTCGACGATTGTGAACATTATCGGTGAACTTAGGTCGCTTCTTGCATTCTGTTGGACTTAGCGTCAATTTCCAAGGTTCCCTGGAAAAGCTGATTGCTGCCCAGGCGCTTGGAGTCTACAGACAGGAATAGGTTTCCGCCCTTGGATTCCAGCCAGTAGATTGCGTCGGAATCGCGAAGGTAGGCGCGAGGTCCGATCAGTCCCTGTTCGGAATCGATCAGCTCTCCGCCCAGGAACAGCGGAATGTCCAGGGCCTTGTACATGTCCAGAATCACCGAGGAGCGGCGTTCGTAGATGTCAGACAAGTCACCTCGGTCAGAAATTTTCAGGTGGTCGATACCGTCGATAATCACCAGCAGGTTGGGGTGTTCCTTGACTTCTTCCTTAAGGGTTTCCAAAAGTTCCTTGTTGTCGAATACCGGCTGGTCGTCCCAGATTTCCAGGCGGTTGCTCTTGACGAAGGCCATGAGTTCACGAGTGGCTTCCAGGGTCTTCTGGTTAATGGATTCGTCTTCGCTTTGCTTACGTACGGTAAGGACGGATTCACCGGTGAGCATAGCCACCATTCGGTCAAAGATCTGTCGACGGGGTGTTTCCAGGGCGATGTAGATCAGCTTGAGGTTGGGGTTGCTCTGGATCAGGTCCAGGGCGAAGCTGGTAAGGAGTGTCGTTTTCAAGCCGAAGGGCTTGGAGGAAACGTAAAAACAACCGGACTGGATGCCGTCGATGGTCTGGGTCAGCTTGGGGAAGGAATTCAGCGCATAACCGACGCTTACATCCGGGGGGCAGCCCATGGCCGTATCGAAGTTCTCCTTGATGTCCTGCAAAAGCATGGAGCGGCGGTGGGTGTGTACGGTATCCTCTTCGGTGTGGGCCACCAGGTTGATCAGCTGATCTGCGCCTCTCTTGCGCACCACCTGGTCTACGGTTTCGCCCTTGGGGAGAACGATGGACTTGAATTTAAGGTCCATTTCCTCGGCCATCTTCAGGTACTTCTGGATGCGGAACTCCTGCTCGCGGCGGTCCTGCTCACGGCGAAGGATTACGGTTACGGATTCCGCACCGCAGGCCTTGAGCTTGTACAGGTGGCTTAAGGACAGTTCCTGGTACATGGTGGACACTACTCCAGGAATACCAGCCAGGTCCGCGGTCAAGGCGTCGAAGAAACCTTCGACAATAATCGGCTTGCTGTTTTTGGACTGGATGTTGAAGGGGATGTCGCTTGGACCAGAGGCGTAGGAGACGTAGGTATGGCTGCTATCGGCATCGTCGATGACGCGACCGTATACGGAGTGGATCAGGCCCTTGGAGTTGCGGGCGGGAATGGTGATTCTAGGCTCGCGGTAGGCTTCCAGGTTGTCCAGGTAGAAACTGATCTGGTGGCGCTCGATACCAGAGAGCATGCAGTAGCTTACGAAGGGTTCCGGGTCGCCGCTGTAGTAGCCCAGGCCGTAGAGCTGTGCCTGGCCAATGCTCCATCCCCGCGACTTGAAGAACTCCTCGGAAGAGGGGCTTTTGCATGCGGCCCAGTGGCAGTAGCGTACAAAGTTTTCGAGGACCTTGGACTTTTCGCCGCCAACCTCCTTGAGCCAGGGATGTTCATCCTGCTTGGATTCGTGATCGGGTTCCAGTGTTCCAAGGAATTCCAAGGCCTCGGCGCGGGCGGCTGGTACATCCAAACCGTTAAAGCGGCTACGCATTACAAACTCAATCAGGTCGCCTTCGCTGCCGCACTGCAGACAACGGTAACGCCAGTATCCAAGGGCGTCGTAGAAGAACATGGAAGTTTCTTCGGGGGAGTGGAAGGGGCAGCAGGCTATCAAGTTGCGTCCCCAGCGGCTCAGGGGAATTCCCAGCTGGCGGGGGTGAGTCTTGGCTCGCATAATCATGCCCGCTTTTTCCTGATCGATAAGCATCGTGTACACCTCTCTCTTTGTTTGGAAATCTAGATATTTTTTATTTTTCAAACTATGATTATCCTCGGGATTGACCCCGGTTCTATCACTACCGGGTACGCTTTTTTAGATACGGGCGAAAAATGCCCAATGGTTTTGGAATACGGAGTGCTTCACGCCTCTGAATCCAAGGCCTTGGAGGATCGTTTGCTAGACATTATTTCCCGTTTGGAAACTTTGCTGGAAAAGTACAAGCCCCAGGCCCTGAGCATGGAAGGGGTGTTCTTTGCAAAAAATGCAAAGAGTGCGCTCGTCTTAGGGCACATCCGCGGTGCCGTTCTGGTGGCCTGCCGCCGTCGCGGCATGACTTTCAACGAATACCCGCCGACGGTGGTAAAACAGGCCGTAACAGGCAGCGGCAACGCCTCCAAGGAGCAAGTGGCCAACATGATCTTTGCCCGCCTGGGAATCGAAGGGGGGAACCTGCCCCTGGATGCATCCGATGCATTGGCCATCGCCTGGACTCATGCTAATCCCGCACCCCTGGCGTCGGCCCTGCTTGGCGCTGGCGGCAAGAAGAAATCCTCGGCGGGTTCTCGCAAAAAGAAGGCTACTACAAAACAGTGGATGGATCTCATCGAAAAAATGGGAGGGACAATCCAATGAGTTCCGAATCAAGGACGTGCGCAGAGATGGACTGTTACGGATTCAGACCGGTGGATTCCTCGGATTTTGAAAATGTAAACGGCTACCCCGTCGACAAGGAAATTCTACCGTTTTACAATAAATTAACGCAACGGCTGGCGGACTCTGGATTCCAGCTGCGTCTGGAATCGGCTTATCGCCCCTTTGAACGCCAGCTCAGCATCTGGAACCGCAAGGCCCGCGGTGAGTTGAAGCTGCTTGATGCGAATGGCGTTCCCATGGAGCGTCCCACAGACGAAGAGCTACTGATGTATGCCATCCTCACCTGGTCTGCGCTTCCCGGCGCAAGCCGCCATCACCTGGGCTCCGACTTGGATGTGGTCGACGGCAACGCTTGCCCCGGGGGTTACGAGGTCCAGCTGACTCCAGCGGAATGCGACGGAATGTTCGCTCCCTTCCACAAGAAGCTGACGGAACTGATGGATGCCGACGAAGCCTTCGGCTTTAGCCGCGTGTTCGTTCCTGGCCGTGGAAAGATTCAGCCAGAGCAGTGGCACATTGCCCATCTGCCCACCTCCCGCCGCCGCCTCGAAAGTTTTTCACTTGCAGAGCTCCGCCGCATCTACGAGCGCACCGATATCGCCTGCAAGTCAGCGCTGCTAGACAACTTGGAGCGCCTTGCCAAAGACTACATCTTCCCTTATTTCATCTAGGTGAATCATGGGCTTAGAAGAATCCACTCGCGGAAAGTTGCGACTGCCCCTAGAAAGCTACGGACGCTCAGTCTTGGGCTCGGACCTCCGCTATGTCCCCTGTTCCGGGAAATGCGAATTGTTGATTATGGCTGGCATCCATGGCGAGGAGCCGGAGACCACCTTCCTCTTGAGCCGCTGCCTGCGCGCCTTTGACAAGCCCTTTGAACATGCTGCATTTATCCTCTGCGCCAACCCCGATGGCATGACCCTTGGGACCCGGGGAAACGCCAACGGGGTGGACTTGAACCGTAACTTTCCCACCTCCAACTGGTCATCTTCGCCGGTGGGTTCCAGGTCTGTTCTGGAAGCTCCCAGGGATACGCTGCTGTCGCCTGGTACGTTGAACGGTGGCAAGGGCTGCGAACCCGAAACCGTCGCTCTGCTGGCCCTTATAGAGCGCCTCAATCCATGCCGGATTGTTTCGATGCATGCGCCTATCGGCTGCGTCGATGCCCCTGAAAGAACTCCCCTGGTGGAAGTCCTTTGCGAAACGTTCGGCTTGCCCTGGCTGCCAGACATCGGCTACCCTACGCCGGGTAGCCTTGGCACGTGGTGCAGGGAACGGTCTGCCAGTGCCGCAAACCCAAGCGCCTTGGAGTGTGTCACTCTTGAGCTCCCCCGAATGTCCCTGGAGGCCCTCTTCGACCGCTACGGGAATTCCTTCATCGAGTTCCTGCAAAGGCTTTAGAAAGGCATGCCGTCGTCTACGAAAAAAGCCTCTGGTTGAACCAGGAGCTTTTTCAATCTCTTAAGTAGAAATCCTTGGAATTACTTCTTCTGCTCTTCCATGGCTTCTGCGATAATCTTCTTGCGCTGCACAAGGCCCAGGCCAAAGCCGATGACGATGTAGCAGGCCATAAGAATCAGCAGATATTCTGTTACAAAGGGAATGCTTTCCGAAACGAAAGTGAAGCCGCAGACGTATGTGATGACGATCAGTGCGCCCTGGAAGATGTTGAAGGCGGTGTTCTTGCGAGGCTGCAGCTTGGGCAAGAACAGCGGGCTCACCATCAGAAGGCCAGTCACCAGCATCACGAAGATGGGGATGAAGATCGTGGCGCTTTCGGGATTCAGGAAGATACCCTTGGACTTCAGGTAAACCACCAGGATGGCGTTGATTGCTCCGGCAAAAGTAGAGGGGAGGCCGGAGAAGTGATGATGGTAGGTGTCGGAGTCGCAGGCGTTGTACTTGGCCAAACGCATGGCGGCGCAGAGCACGTAGATGGAGAACACCACAATCAGGAGAACGGAGTTTGCCTGGAACCATGCAGGTGCGATGGTCTTGTAGGTGAAGAATACCGTGAATGCCGGAGCCACGCCAAAGGCGATGAGGTCGGCAAGGCTGTCGAACTGGGCGCCGAACTCGGAGCTTGCGTTTACCAGGCGAGCGGCAAAGCCGTCCAGCTTGTCCAGCAATACGCAAAGGACGATGAAATAGGAACCCATGCGGATCGGATCAGCGTTTGTGAATGTGCTGAACGCGCCAGTTGCCCAGCAAATGGCGAAAACTCCCAGCAAGAAGTTCATACTGGTAAATGCATTCGGCAAAATAAAACGAGTCTTACCCATCTTTAAACCTCCACATAAAGTGTGCCCTAAAAGGGTCTTCCAAAGTTAGATTTTTTTTATGAAAAAAGCAAAAAAACGCCCTCTTGGAGGACGTTTTTTGAAAGGGTTTCCGAAATCAAAACAGCTATTTTGCCGGCTTGATTCCCCACAGGGCCTTTACGCCAGCTGCAACCACCAGAATCTGGGGCGGAGCGTAGGGGTTCTCTTCGGAGGGGAAGTTGGTCCAGTGCTTTGTGGAGAACTGGTAGTACTGGGTGGGGCGGTACATCACCGGCAGTACGGGTATGGTTTCCATAAAGATTCGGTTCAGTTCGCGATAGGCTTCGGCCAGCTCCTTTTCGCTGGTGAGGCCGGGAATTTTGGTGATGAGCTTGTCGGCCTCGTCATTCTTGTATCGACCCTGGTTGGAGAAGGTCTCCTCGCCTGCGGGCTTAAAGGAGACGCTGCCCATCACTTGTTCAAAGCGATTCCACGGGGATGCCGCGGAAAGTTCCGCCGTTTGAGTCTTCATGGCCAGGTCGAAGGTTCCCAGACGAAGGTCCTTGTCCCATGCGCCGTAGTCTACGAATTTCTCCTCGGCGGTAAGGCCGATTTCACCAAAGGATTCTACGATGACCTTGATGGCGTCTTCCCAGTCGGTCCAACCCTGAGGACATTCAATGGTAAAGGAGCGGACCGGTGCGCCCTTCTTGTTCAAGAGCTTGCCATCTGCATTCCAGGAATAGCCTGCTTCGGTGAGGATGGACTTGGCCTTCTCGACGTCGTAGTCGTAGCCGTACTTTTCCGCATCTTCCTTCACGAAGTACTTGGACTCAGTACCGAAGGGGAGGATGAAGCCCGGCTGAATTGCCGGAGTGTAGTTGGAAATGGCTCTGGACTTGATCTTTTCAAAGTTGATGGAGTGCATCATGGCGCGGCGGATGGCCACGTCATTGAACGGTTCCTTTTGGTGGGCGATGAAGAGCGTCGTAATGGAACCCGGCTGATGGTAGGGCTCGTTACGGCTCCAGGCGCGGATGCTATCCTTGGCCTTTTCCCAGATGCGGGGCAGGAACACGGACGAAATGTCCAGGTTGCCCTTGGTCATGGCGCTGTTGAAGTGGTTGTTGCCATTGTACAAGGAGTGGATGATGAACTTGGGGGCGGGTTTCTGGCCGTTGTACTTTACGTTGCCCCAGTAGTTGTCGTTGCGTTCCAGAACAATCTGGTCCGGGGAGTAGGTCGCTAAGTTGTAAGGGCCGGATACTACGGGGACGGAGTCGTTCTTGAACTCGGTGATCTTTCCCATGTCGTAGTTTTTGCCGGACTTGGATGCCTGGATAAGCGGCTCGAAGACTGCCTTGGGCAAGATGGAGGTTTCTGCGATGGCGTTCAAGATGATGAGCGGGTTCTTGATCTTGCCAAAGTGGAATACGATGTTGTTGTCGTTGTCAGAGGTAATCTTGCTTAGGAACTTCCAGTTGCCGTGGCGCGAAGTGGGCAACAGAGAGTCAATCTGGAAGGAGTAGACGACATCGTCCACTGTAACGGGTTGACCGTTGTTCCACTTAGCCCTTGAATCCAGGTGAACAGAAATTGCGGAGTCGCTTGTCGTGTAACGATCGGCAAGCATGGGCTCCAGTTCGCCGGTGGACTGGTTGTAGGCCAACAAAGCTTCGTAGCTCAGGCGGCAGTTGCCGTCGATGGGGAAGTTCGGGTCATAGTCCAATGGGTTGAAGGTAGACGGGGGTGCCCAGTCAAAGCCTCCGATATAGAGCGTTTCGCTACGCGGGTACTCGGAATTGTCCTTTTCTGCAACTTCCTTAACCTCTTCCTTGCATGCGGCAAGAAAGATTGTCGTCAAGGCGACAGTTCCCGTTGAAAACACTTGGATAAATTTCTTAAATGCGCTCATCGTTATCCTATGTGAACATTTTGTAAGAAATTTAGTGACATTTCAGAGAAAAAACCACCAATTTTTTTTTACACAAGCAAAAAAAGTATGAAAAATTGGAATGTTTTTATAATGTTACAAGGAAAAACCGTAAAGTAGGCGTTTTGGGGAGGCGCTGAACAGGGTATTTCCTATGACAAAAGGAGTTCCCGCTCCACCTGGAGTACTAAACTTTCTGGTGGGTTTCCCGTCTTCCAAGGAAATTCCCTGCACTTCTGCGCCTTGGTCGATCCAAACCTCGCCATCCTTGATGAAGGGTTTTGTGAACACGGAGTTCTTTCCCTGGAATTTCCAGATAGGGGCTCCAGTTTCTGAATAAAGTAATATGGACTGGTCCGCTTGGCCGATGAGGATGTTCTGCTTGCCTTGCGTGTTGACCTTGCTTAATGAAGTGACCGGATATTCCAAGATAATCTGAGACGGCTGACGGTCCCTGTGCAATGTATTGTACATGAACAATTTGTTGTTGCCTGTGGCTATCACAAGAACGGAATCTGTTGCAGTCATGTGCGTCACGGACCCCGTAACCTTCATGGAAGAGCTTTCCTTGGGTTGACCTTCTTCGTCATCGAGCTCAACAATTTCGCCTTCGAGATTGCTTAGATGAAGTGCCGTTCCGTTCTTGACCGTTAGGAATGGAACGGAGAATATTTTTCGTGACCAGGCTTGTTTATTGTCGTTATTCATTACTTTCAAAAGGAAACCATTCCATGTGGAAACGTAGGTGGCGTTTTCTGAGATGATGGCTTCGAATGCCTTGCCAGGAAGCTGAATGTTTGTAGGTGGGACTTCGCGGTTCAGGTCGTAGATTTGCATCTGGTAGCCAGAGGCAATCGCCAATGTGTTTTCGTTGTTGGCTATGACAGGGCTCTCGTCAAGTTTTCCGATGTTGCGAGACCATTTCAATTCTCCACTTTCTGCATTTATGCAGAGTAGGCGGTCCGCTGCAGGGTCGATAGTGAATAAGTTTTTTTTGTTGCTGAAAAATTGCGGGTACTTTGTCTTAGGTGAGATTGGTAATAGGCTGACAAATTTTGCGTCGATGGCTTTTCCGTATCGGTTTAAAATATATTGAGTGACTTGAGGGGTACTTACCGAAAGGCGTACCGCTTCGGACCACGCTTTTTGTTTGTCTTTGTCGCTGCCGTTGTTCTTTTCAAGATAGAGTGCCTTGAAAAACCATGCTTCTGCGTTTCCTGGTTCAAGGTTGAATACCGAATCCAGTAAGGGGGACACTTCGTTCCATTGTTCCTCTTCGATTAGTTGCGCCGCTTGCTGAATTAATACTTCGGAGTGCCGCTTCTTTTTTCCGTAGTAGCGAGGTGTGATTCCGCGGAGTTTTTTTTCACCGAGATAAAGATAGATGTTTCCACTTGTGTGGATGGGGGGAAGCTCGATGGGTTTTGCAAAGTTGAAGTTCCACAGAGGTCGCAGCAGTGTATCTACTGCCGTAATGGCTCCTTCGCTGGAGAACAAGCCCAAAGTCCCCTGTGCAAGGGGATGAATGGATGTAGCGTCACTTCGAATGGAAGCTTTTATAAAACCGGATGTCTTGTCTACCAAGTAAATTTTTCCAGAAGCTTCGAGAATTGCGATGTTTCCTTCAAAGACTTGGATGCTTTCAACATTATTTGTAGAAATTTTCCACAGGGGAGATGTACTGCGTTTGGGTACATAACAGTACAGATTGTTCGCCGAGGTAAGAAACAGAAAACTTTGGTCTGTAAAAATTTTTTGGATGATGTCGAATTGGGCGATGACATTGTTTTCGGAGCCATCATCAGACGATACGAAGTGTAATGCATTGTCTGGGCAGTTTAAAATGTAGTCTTTAGAGGCCTTGTAAAAACCTGCCACCTGGCATCGATTGTATTTTTCGGGTATTTGAACCTTTATGGCTTTCTTGTTTAGAATGTATAGAGCGTTTTCGTTGATGGCTATGGCATCGTCGCCGTTTTCAAAAAAGTCCAAGACATTCGTAATGGCATAACTTTGTTCACTTTTTCCCGAGTGCAGGAATTTGTAGAAAAGAGAATCTCTTTCGTTGGTTTGGTACCATATTCCCTTAGAGGATATGCTGAAAATATTTGCATCTCTTGGAATGTCAATGGCTATCGGTACAACCTTATCGTCCTCGACACGTAAGATAGACCCGTCTCTAAGAGTCAGGAATGTGGGATTTTCCCCGTAGCTTTTTTGAACAAAACTTTTAAGAGGAATAGATGCCTTTTGCAGAAATTCTGCCTGGCTGTTTGTTGCTGCATCACGTTCGGCCAGCCAGTACGCCTTGGATGTTTCTGTTACTCTAGAAAGACTTTGTTGGTAATAAAAATTTGAGGACGATTTATTGCCTGCCAGTTCCTGGATCTTGCCTAGGTAAAAATAGGCATCTTCTTGATCTTCCTTGTCTCCTTGGTTTACCGCTTGTTCCAGGAGACGCACGGCTTCATTCCTTTCCCCTTTCAATTCAAAAAGATATATCGCTTCTTGAATTGTCGACGCCATTTTTTCTGCATATGCAAAACCGGGCCAAACGCACAGAAAAAATACCGCCATCCATAGGAAGGTGCATTTTTTTGCTTCTGTGTGCGTTTGTATGTTAAGCATCGAACTTGTAGCCGGCTCCTCGAACGGAGATGATGATCTTGGGATTGGTCTGGTCGTCCTCGATTTTCTTGCGAAGATTGACTATGTGGTTGTCTATGGTTCGCGTGGAGGGCATGTTCTCGTCGGTGTAGCCCCAGATTTCCTTTAGCAAATCCTCGCGAAGGACTACCTCGCCACGGTGCTGCCAGAAGTACTTGATTATCTGGAATTCCCTGGTGGTCAATTCCAAAGGCATGCCTCCCTTGGTGGCTTCGAATTTTTTTGTGTCCACGTGAATGTCGAAGAAATCTAGGCAATCCTGGGATTGGGCCGCTTCTGCAGTCTTTTGCGGCGAAAGTCTACGCAGGAATGCCTTTACACGAGCCAGAAGTTCCAGAATGGAGAACGGTTTGGTGACGTAGTCGTCGGCACCCATCTCGAGGCCTGCGACCTTGCTGGTTTCCTCGGTCTTTGCGGTAAGCATGATGATAAAACATTCGGGATGTTTTTTGCGGATGTATCGGCAAACTTCGAAGCCGCTCTTCTTTGGAATCATCAAGTCCAGAAGAATCAAATGGGGGAGGAAAGAATCCGCCTTTTCAATAGCTTCTTCTCCGTCGACTGCGGTTTCAACGATGTAATTTTCCATTTCGAAGTTGTCCTGCAGACCGAAACGGATGATTTCCTCGTCCTCGACAATCAGTATTTTGTAGTTCTCTGCCATTTTATTCTGCCTTTTTAAATTTTACCGTAAAGGTAGAGCCCTTTCCTGGTTTGCTGTTTAGGGATATTGTTGCCTTGTGGGTTTCCGCCACGCGTTTCACAATAGCCAATCCCAATCCGGAACCCTTTGTACTTCGGGTCATTTCGTCACCCACTCTATAGAAATCATTAAATATATTTTTTTGTTCCGAGGAGGGAATACCAACTCCGGTGTCTTGTACAGAAAAAACGACGTAGTTTTCCTCGTTGTGGACGTTCACCGAAATTTCTCCAGGTGCGTTTGTGTACTTGATCGCGTTTTCGATAAGGTTCTGGGCCAAGCTGTACAGGGCTGTGTAATCGCCCATCACAAAGGCGTAGGGCTCAAAGTGAATGTGAAATTCCAGGCCCTTTTCGATACCGATATCTTCTACTGCGTCAAAAACCTTTCTTGCGCAAATGGAAAAGTCAAGGCGTTCCCATTTGAACGATCCCTTTCCGTGTTCCATTCGTGTATAGTTGAGGATGGCCCCGATCAGATTCTCCAGTCGAGACGCCTCTTTACCGATAAGATTGGAATATTCCTGGACTTTTTCTGTTTTTTGCACGCGTCCCCGGGCCATCATCTCGGCAAACATCTTGATGGAGGTCAGGGGTGTTTTCAATTCATGAGAAACACTGGAAAGGAAGTTTGCCTTCATGGACAGAAGCTTACGTTCCTGAGTAATGAACTTGAACATGAAAAAGGAGCCGAACACTACGGTAATCAGGGCAAACAACATAAGGCCGTACATTAGGAACATGCGGTGACGAGTCTCTTTTTTGATGTCCTGCATGTCTTTTTCGTACAAAGTAAATTCCCAGTTCATGGCGTCAGTCAACTGGACTTGGCTTATTATTAGGGAACTGTCGGGAATGCTTCCCAATATTAACTGTTCATTCTTGTCGGTAACGGAAAAGGGAATGTTCTTCCAACTTTGGGCTACAGACTTCATTTTGCCGAGTAGACGATCGCGATAAGATTCTTCATTAATCTTGGCGATAACAACCTGGTCTCCCGATAGGAACGGGAAGGACATGCGGAATAAGGTGATGTCGTCTCCGCGTCTGTAAAGAATGCCATCCTTGGGGGAAACGTCGTCGTTTAGGAGCTCTTGGAATATGTCGCTATGGTGATATAGGATGTCCATGTAGCCTAACTGGCGGTTGAAGTTCTCTCTGAGATTCCAAAAGGCCTCTCGCTTGTCTTGAGAGAGTTTCTCGAAGGACAGGATCTGAGTAAACGCAGTCTCAAAGAAAAATTTTGAGGATGAAATGTCTTCGATGTTCTGATCTTCTAAAAATTTGCTCAGTATAGATAAGCAATAATCCTGGGCCTCCTGATGCTTCTTTTGGGCGACCAGGATTTCAAAGTGGAGTAAATTGACCGACTTAGTTAGGTCGGCATGAAGATAACCTTGAAGGTGGGGGTGCTTTTCTAGAATCTCGAGGAGTTCCAGGGCTTCGTCGTACCGTTTGTTCTGGTAGTTGTAACGGATTAAACCCAAGAAATTTTGAACTTGGTCATCCTTTGACTCGAAGAAGAAACTGGCTGGACGTAGGGTCCTGGATAAGCGGGACTGGTACAACTTTTTTTGAGTTTCTTGACCTTCCTGTTCTTCCTTGAAATAGCGTTTTTCTGTGTTGGATGGGACTATTGTTGAAAACTTTGCAGACTTGTAGAAGTGTCTGGATGAGATGTCTGGGAAAACAAGTGCTCCCTTATTGAAAAGGAAAATTGCTTCGATACCATCTACAGACTTGAATTCCGTTGCATGCCCAAAGTCGAGAAGTCCTCGTGGTTGTTCATAAAGAAACAGCGATGCCGCCTTTGTCTCTTGATAGATTTTGTTTTGCTCTCGTGCAATGGCATCCTCGAATTCATTCTGAAACGAGGATCGGCTTTCGTCAAAATTCTTTTGCGCAAGGTAAACTTCGTTTTGTATGTTGCGAAAACTCAGGTAAGCCAAGATGGCGGTGGGCAAGATGATGCCCCCCGCAAACAACAGGATGAACAGCAGATTATTGCGTGAAACCTGCATTTGTTCACCTCTACAAAGGAATATAGACCGACAAGTGTGGGAACTGCAACACAATTAGGCTGCTGATCATTAGCAGCGCGAGTATTGACAGTGCAGTCCCAGCAATGAACAAAAGCGGTCGAATCACTTGATTACATTTGCTCGATGAGTTACGGAAACCTTGTGTCCGGTTTCGATGCGGCGGTTGTTGGAGTAAATCTCGCGAATCAAGACAGAAGCTTCGTTTTCCGCGGCTCTTGCAATAATGCCGCGGCCTAGTAGACGAGGCGGAATGGTCGCGTCAGACTTGTCTTCTTCCCATACGGCGATGGCATCGCCTGTATTGTAACCTTGTTTTGCACCTCTATCAATGAGCACGTAGGAATAGGCTCCGATTATCAGCATGGGGTCCATGGCGTAACGAATCATGGCCAGGGAATCCATCTGGGCGTCCTTTTCTGCAGTGTAGCCGGTGACGTTAATGGGGGCCAACGGCTGCTTCAGGCGAGCCTTGGATATGGGCATCTTGATTTCCCTGAAGCTTTGGACTACCTGTGCTCTGGAGAGGGTATCGCCGATGGCGGTAATTTTCGCGATACCAGACAGGCGCAACAGGGCGAACTTCTCAAAGCTTCTGCCTTGAGGAGTCGGAACCTCGATGGTGCGTGCGTCAATGATTTCTACAAGGTCGCCTTTCTTGAGGTTGGAGTGGGTCTTTTTGCCAATTCCCACGACGACCTCACTTTCAGGAATGTGAATCAGAGGTTCCTTCTTTTCACCGGAGCGGATGGAGAAGAAACGTTCATCTTTCTTCAAGGAGTCCAGGGTGTAGATCTCGGGAGCAAGCACCTGGTAGTAGCCGTTAAACATCTTGGGGGCGGGACGCTTCTTGTAGAAGTAGGCGTCTTCTTCCTTCTTCTTTTTCTTGTCCTTCTTATCCTTGCTGCGCAAATCGCCCAGCATGGATTCGAATTCATTATTGCGGCTATCATCATCGCACCCTGCCGAGGTAATGCCCTTGGGGAGATTGGAGTCTGCGACTACGGCATCGCAGGGGTGCTTCTTCATTGCCGGGTCCACTTGCAAAATGACTTCTTCACGGGTGCTGTCGCCCAGGTAGATAGAGTCGCCCGGGTAGATCCAGTGAGGGTCCTGGATGTGGCGGTTGTTTTCCCAAAGGTCCGGCCAGGCGAATGGGTCGTGGAGGAACTCGTCGCTCAAGTCCCAAAGTGTATCGCCTTCCTTGACAATGTAGGCGGAGGCCAGAAGGGCCGAAAAGCCGAGACAAATGGAAGCACATTTTAAAAGTCGCATAATGATCCTTTTAAGTCTTGATTCCTACGAAATTTAACCTTTTCTTTGCCTAAAGGTGGGTATCTCCGTTGCAAAATGGGCCTGTTCTTGACGATTTGAACGGTTTACGCGCTCCTGGGGACGTTGCACATTGCGGGATTTTGCCTTTTGGGCTGGATTTTGTCCGAGAATGCCTGCTCGGTCGGGAACAAAGACGAAAAGAACTTCGAACTTGCCGCTGCCGGGTTCCAGGTAGAGGGGAATGCTCTTGCGAAGCATGTAACTTTCGCTGCGGAATCGCTTGATTTCCTTGGCGGCCACATCAAGGCTGGAAGTCTGCAGGAGAATTCGCTCCGGGCGGGACTGTGCTGCAGCCTGCTCTACACCTGCGGGGAGGGTTTCTTCGGCAGGCAGGTTGAAGTAGAAAGTCCAGCGGCCTTCGTTTTCTTTCTTGTTAAAGAACTTGGTGAAAAATTCTGCGTCCACGTGACCGCGGTGGAAATGCATGTTTTCGCTAATGACGTTACGTGCGTTTTTGCGAGAAGATAACATTGCGTTTTCGCGGCAGTCCATGGTGTCTACACGCTTGAACTGGTTTGCGATGGCGGCGCTGATAAAGCTGCTGCCGGAGTAGAATTCAAAGAAGCAATCTTCGGGATTGGGGTGGATTGCGTTTTCGATTCGCATGGGGTATTCTTCCCATACGTCGCGGATGCGGGGGGCCCAGTCCAGAACGTGCATGTAGCAGCCGGAGGTTCCGATGGTGATGAAGTCGCTACCAAAGGCTGCCTTGGCTTCTACCTTCATGGGCTCGCTGCTGGCGGGATCAAACAGGTGGTCCGGCAGGCATTGAATATGGTGACAGCTGCAGACCTGGGGGCAGGTGCGTTCCAGGAAGTCTACGAAGGTCTTGTAGCCATGTGCCGAATTGCGTCCCTTGAGGTTCACTTGTACAATGACCGCATAGTGACCGTCGCCTGTGGCGCGGAACCAAATTTGTCGAAGGGCCTTGCTGAAAATACGAAGGTGTTCCTTCTTAAGCTGTTCCATGACGCGGTTGACGAGACTCGGAGCCTCCATTTCGCTACTGGGGGCCTCTACGGAAAGCTTTTCCTGAGCGCCCTTGAAGGTCTTTACGATTCTCCAGTCGGAATGTTCAGGAAGAGCGTTGCCGGTAAACCAGGCCTGGAACTTTCCGGGGATTTTTTCGTTTTCGGCCCAGGCGGCCAGCTGTCGCTTAAGGTCTTCCAATGTTTGCGGGGTGCGTACGATAGGAGCAGACCCTTCTGACGGTACTGGCTTTGCGGAAACAGCCTTATCAGAATCGGATTTTGAATTTTTGAAGTGGCTGAACTGACGGGCTTCGTCTCTGTTGAATCGACGATTGCGATCCTCTGTGAAGGATCTGGAAAAGTTCTTTATTTGCTTCTTGTACATATAAACTATCTGATTATTGGAGACGGTCAGTTACACTAGGAATCGAGGATAAATCCAGGAGCATTCACGGGCAAGCATCTTGGGGAATTCGCGGAAGGATCCGTTGATTTGGTAAAGGTTCAGGCTTCCTTCTACAGGGGTTAGCTTCATGACGCTGTCGGCGCGGGCTTCCAGGTAGGGGAATTCGTCCAGGTTGCAAGAGGATACTACAGCGCATCCGGTGAGGGCGATAATCGTATCGATCATCTGCATCAAAATCTGATGGGGTGAGCCGTTGACACGGGTCGATTTGGGGTTGTGTAACACTGCAGAAATTGGGTCTATCACCACCACACGGTAGTCATGGTTTTCCAGTTTCTTGGCTCCCTGAATTCTCTTTGCAATCAGCTGGGCAGTTTCGATGGGGGAAAGAGCTGTTCCTCGAAGGTTCAAAAAACCGAATTTCGGTGTGCTGGCATTGAGGTCTCGCTTTGCTCCCAGTAGGTAAAGTCTATTCAAGAAGACTGATTTTGTTAGTTCAAAGTTAACGAAAAGTACGTCGTTAGAAGAAGTGCTGCTACCAAACCAGTCCTCGCCGTAACAGATAGAAAGTCCAAGATCCATGAGGGCGAGAGATTTACCGCTCTTTGGGGGAGCGGTGAACAAGAAAAATTCCCCTGTGCGCAGCATGTTTTCTACGATGGTTTGGTCTTTTTTGGGAGCTTCTTCTGTGTCGCTTGCCAATTCAATGAGGGGCTTTCCATCTAAGGAGTATTCAACCCATTCACGCCATTCCTGAAAGTTCTTTGCGCCCTGTTCCAAACCGATGAGGTACTGTTGCTTGCCTCCACGAAGAACGCCTGGCATGCGGACCATCATGTGGGGATTGCGGTTTGAAGCGTCGACCTTGAAACCCTGGGAATCAAGTGTCTTGAACAGGAAGTCCACACGCTCGTTATACTCTTCCTCGTCATTGGCAAAAATCTTGACCCAAGCCTGTACGGAGTTTGCTCCAGTATTCACCAGGGCTGCACAGGGGAGGTTCAGAGCCTTGTAGTAGGCCAACTGCTTGGCGAGGGACATTTTCGGATTGTCCACTACCACGTAGCGGTAGTGCCAGCTTTCGTCGGTGGCGTCTTCGCTGCCCTTGGTCGCATTGATGCAAAGGAGCGCCCCTTCCGCGCTGTCCAGACTCTTCATGATTTTTTTGATAGAGTCGTCTTGGCCGATGATGTTGGATACCAATTCGGCGGTGCTGGTCGGGGTATTCGAAATCTTGAACTCGATGGTTTCGTCGGGTTCGAAGGTGGCTTCCAGAAGCTTCGCCAAGTCCTTTCGCCAGTCTGCGGCAGGCCATGGAATGGAAAGTGCTTCGGGATCGATTTTAAAGTTCTGCAGAAGTTCAAGGGACTGGGTGTCCAGGCCCAGGGCCATCATCTGCTCCATGGAAATCATTCCTGCGGAAAGCGGGGATATGATGGGCATGGCCACAGTTTGGGGCGTGGCTGTCTCATGGGGGGTCGGTTGGGGCTGGGCCGGAGTGGATGGCGCGGGTTTTTCCTCTTCTCTTTCGGCGCGTTTTTCGGCGGAAAATGCTCGACGTAGGGTCTGTTCCACCTCGTCGGGATCCATTCCTATGTCGCGAGCCTTGCCTCCAAGTTGAAAACTGGCGTCCATGAAGGTCCAACCTTCTTCCATGGCGGCGACACCTGCCTTGTACAACTCGGCCTTGATTTCCTTGTCGGTGTATTCGTTTTTAAGGAACGTATTGATAATCTTTCTTGCGCTTTCCATAGAATCGCCCTACTTAACTTAATTCTTGCCTAATGTAGTTTTTTTGTCCGTCTAAGGTAAAATTTCTTACTACATTATCGCTGTAAATCACAAAGGATAAATCATGGATATTCCTGAATCTTCCAATTTTGTACAAGACATTATCGTAAACGACCTCCAGACCGGCAAGCGCACCAAGGTGCATACCCGTTTCCCGCCGGAACCTAACGGCTACATCCACATCGGCCACGCCAAGTCAATCTGCCTGAACTTTGGCACTGCCAACAAGTACGCCGACTTCGGTGGCATCACCAATCTGCGCTTCGACGATACCAACCCCACCAAGGAAGACGTAGAATACGTGGATTCCATCCGCGAAGACGTGAAGTGGCTTGGCTTCGACTGGAAGGGCGGCGAATATTTTGCCTGCGACTACTACGACAAGATCTATGAGTTCGCCGAAAAGCTCATCGAAATGGGCAAGGCTTATGTAGAAGACCTCTCTCGCGAAGAGATGCAGGAGCTCCGCGGCAACGACGCCGGTAAGCCCAGCAAGCCCAGCCCCTACCGCGACCGTAGCGTCGAGGAAAACTTGAAGCTGTTCCGCGAAATGCGCGACGGCAAGTATGCCGATGGCGAAAAGTGCCTCCGTGCAAAGGTAGACTTGGCTAGCCCCAACATGAACATGCGCGACCCCACGATCTACCGCATCAAGCACTGCACCCACCACCGTACCGGCGACAAGTGGTGCATCTACCCGATGTACGACTTTGCTCATCCGCTGTCCGACTGGCTGGAAGGCATCACTCACAGTATCTGTACCCTGGAATTCGAAGCCCATCGCCCCCTGTACGATTGGTTCTTGATTGAACTGGGTCTGGAAAACCGCCCCCAGCAGATTGAATTTGCTCGCCTTAACTTGACCTACACCATGATGAGTAAGCGTAAGCTCTTGGAACTGGTGCAGACCAACGTAGTCATGGGCTGGAACGACCCCCGTATGCCCACAGTTTGCGGTTACCGTCGTCGTGGCTTTACCCCCAGCTCTATCCGTGAATTCTGCGAACGCATCGGCGTTTCCAAGGCTGAATCCATGGTGGACGTAAACCTGCTCTACTTCTGCATCCGCGAAGAATTGAACCAGAGCGCAAAGCGCGCCATGGCGGTCATCGATCCGGTGAAGGTTGTTATTGACAACTGGGAAGACGGCAAGGTTGAAATGGTTGAAATCGAAAACAATCCCAACGATCCTGCAGCCGGTACCCGTATGGTTCCCTTTACCAAGGAACTCTACATCGAAGCTGACGACTTCATGGAAGAACCTCCCAAGAAGTACTTCCGCCTGAAGCCCGAAGGCGAAGTCCGCTTGAAGAGCGCCTACTTCGTTACCTGCAAGAGCGTTGAAAAGGATGAAAACGGCAAGGTTACCGTAATCCACTGCGAATACGACCCCGCCTCCAAGGGTGGTGAATCTCCCGATGGCCGCAAGGTCAAGGGCACGATCCACTGGGTGAGCGCCGCTCACGCTGTGGATGCCGAAGTTCGCCTCATCGACAACCTGTTCACTCTGGAAAATCCTGCCGCTGTTCCCGAAGGTGAAGACTGGCACGATTACCTGAATCCTGAATCTATGGTTGTGAAACAGGCTAAGGTAGAACCCAGCCTTGCTGATGCAAGGATGGAAGACCGCTTCCAGTTCCTGCGTCAGGGTTACTTCTGCCTGGACTCCGAAGATTCCAAGTCCGGTCACCTGGTGTTCAACCGTACCGTTGGCCTGAAGGATTCCTTCAATAAGTAGTTTCTTGAACTTGAAAAAAGAAAGTCTCGCGAACCTAAGTTCGCGGGGCTTTTTTGCTGCAATAGGCCGCGCTTTGCAGCGCAGGAGCTGTTCTAGGCATCAAATAAGTTGTATCTTAAGGTGTAGGAGTTTTTTATGGTTCAGAATTCAATTCAAAAATCAGCGAAACTGATGTGGCTTTGTTTGGCTCTTGCCGCATTCCTGTGCTTTCCCTCTGCTGCCCGGGCTGACGAGGGCTTTTCCGATGCGGAACTAGACACCTTGGTGTCAACCATTGCCTTGTACCCGGATCCGCTTCTGGTTCATGTTCTTACCGCCTCTACCTTCGGAGACCAGCTGCCCCCCGCAAGCGCCTGGGCCGAGTCCCATAAGAACTTGAGTGGCGAATCCTTGGCTGCTGAAATGGAAAAGGCGGAGTTGCCATACGATCCCAGTGTGCAGGCGCTGATTCCGTTTCCGACCGTGCTTGCAACTATGGCCAAGTATCGTGTCTGGTCCGATCAACTTGGAGATGCGGTGTCTTTTCAAAAGGACCAGGTGCTGGAGGCAATCCAGCGTATGCGCCAAGCGGCTTATGATCACGGTCATCTAAAGTCTGATGAGCAGGTTACGGTTACCAGGGAAGAAAAAATCGTCATTGAACCGGTCCGTACGGAATATGTCTATGTTCCCGTGTACAATCCCAGCGTAGTCTATTATGTTCATGCCGATGGTTTCCACAGGGGCATCGGCTACCGCTATGGTGTCTGGCTTGGCACCTGGTATGGCGAGTGGGGTTGGGGGTCCTGCTGGTTTGATTGGGATTATCATTTCATTTATGTGCGCGATTATCGCTGGTATCCTCATCGTCCCATTCCTCGTCATCCGCGCCATTACAATCCACCTCCCCGTAAGCATCATAGACCGACTTTGCATACTACCGAACGGCCCTTGAAAGAACAACTTAGCGATCGTCGACATCAGGTGACGCCCCCTGTTAAGCAGTCTCCTTCGAAGAAGGATGATTCAGCTAAGCGCACAATCAAGTCCCAGGCCGCCTCTGCAAAATCAAACAGCTTGGGAGTTCAAAAGAGCAAGGCGGATGCCCCTGCGCAGACTCCGTCGAAGTTTGACCGATATGCAGTCCCTGAACGTCGTATGGAACCGAAGAATCCGCCTCCTTCTAAGTCCTCTGACGAATGGTGGCAAAAGGAACAGGATCGCCGCAGCAACAATAGTGACTGGGGCAAGGCTAAGGCTACAACCGGTAGCGGAACCAGTGCTACCAGCCGAGACCAGGGCAGCCGCAATCAGGGCGGCCAAAGCCAAGGTGGCCATAGCCGCGGCAATGGCGGTTTTGGAAAATCTCAAAGACGTTAACGTGAACAGGATGTAGAATGCTCTGTACCGAAATTTTAGGAACGACCCATCACGGCACTTACAAGAAAGTCATCGACGTCTTGTTTGAAAATGCAGAATTGGAAAACAAGATTTTTATGCGAATGGCAAAGGACGGTGTAGAACTGGACATCCGAGTAGACTGCGCCTTAAGCGATGGGGACATCCTGGCAGAAACGGAGCACTATGTGTACGCCGTTAAGGCGGTAGAAAAGATCCCTGAGAAAAAGCGGAGCTCCTTTTAATTGGGCTTGTTGTAGACCCGTTATGGAATCAAAAAAATCCGGATTGAAAATCCGGATTTTTTACTCTGCAATCAAGCGTAGAACTACTTGGTGTCGAACTTGACTGTGGGAGCGGTCGCTGCAGCGGCATCGGCGGTGAACTGAACCTTTGGAGCGGCTCCGGCAAATCCTGCTATGAGGCTGTTGGGGAACTGCCTGATGGTGGTGTTGTATTCCTTGACCACTTCGTTGTAACGCTTGCGTTCTACGGCGATGCGATTTTCGGATCCCTCCAGCTGTACGCGCAGTTCCTGGAAGGAGGTGTTGCTTTTGAGATTGGGATAGTTCTCGGTGACGGCCATCAGGCGCTGGAGCGCTCCGCCAAGTGTTGCCTGGGTTTCCTGGAAACGTTTCATGGCCACTTCGTCGCTGAGCATGTTCTCGTCAACCTTGATGACTCCGCCCATGTGGCTTCGGGCTTCAACAACTTCGCTCAAGGTGCTCTTTTCGAAATCGGCCTCGCCCTGAACGGTGGCTACCAGGTTGGGAATCAGGTCGTAGCGGCGCTGGTAAGTGTTTTCTACCTGAGCCCACTGAGCTTTAACGCCTTCGTCGAGGCTAATGATGTTGTTGTAAACGCTAACGCTCTTGCCGATAATGATCAGTCCCAGTACAATGACGGCGACAAGAGTTGCAATAAGTGCTTTTTTCATACCACCTCCATGGTGTCTACGATGTTTACGATATCTGTGACGGTCTTAATATAGTTATTCACGCTTTCCAGGAACAGCTTTTCGTTGCGGCTGCTGATGGGGGTCTTCAATGCGGGAAATTTATCGAAAATCTGCTGGTGGTTTTCTGGATAAATCCGATGCCTGAGGTAGTATACGCCGTACATGATGGGCAGCATGGTGGAACTAGCCCGTACGAAGAATCCAAGGGGATTGCGGTCTTCCTTAAGATAGATGAAGGCCTGCCGCAAGTGGATGAGCAGTCCGCGGAGTTCCCGTTCGCATTCCAGTCGCAGACATTCCATATTGGGGTCGTAGCCGGGCAGGGGCTGCTGACCTGCGATAACCTGGTTGCGGTTTGCAATATGCAGGAACTCCAGGGGAAAAACGTCTTCGGAGGACTGGATTTCCTTTAAGGTAAAGAAATAGCGAAATTCCAGGTTCTCCTTCTTGGCCTTGGGTAGAAGTTGCTGCAGGGCGTTAAGCTTCTCCGTGGAATTTTCCCGGAGGATGAAGCTGATTGTCCAGGGGGTTTCCATGGCGTTGAAACCTTCCACGAGGCAGTCCCCGTGGGCAAAGGCGGAAATCAGATTGTCGCCAAGGGCGTTCTTGAGCAGATCAGGCCAGGCCGAGTTCTGCAGTTCCACGATGCTTAAGTTCTTTTTCATAGGCAATCCGAATGTAAAAAGTCCATGTTACCAGCTGCCGCCAGAGCCGCCACCGCCAAAGTGGCCGCCACCAAAGCCGCCTCCGAATCCACCACGGCCACCGCCGAATCCGCCTCCGAAGCCGCCACGGTCTCGAGGTCCGCGGCTGGAGCCCAGGGCGTTACCCAGCATAAACCAGAGGCAACCATTGCCCCGGCCTCCGCTGAACTTGGACATCATCAGCAGGAAGATGATGAACATGATGAATAGAATCATTCGAGGGGGTGCGTCGAATTCCTCTTCGGCAAACTGCTTTTCGTCCAACTCTAAGGTAACTCCCTTTTCCTTGGCGGTGACCTGGGCCAGATTCCAGGCTAAACTTAGAATGCCCTGTCCATACTTCTGTTGCCTAAATGCAGGCACCAGAGTCTGCTGTTGAATCCGTTCCACCAAGGCGTCGGGTAGGTATCCTTCCGCTCCGTAACCCACCTCGACACTGCGCCGGCGTTGCTTGAGGCTTACGAATATGAGTATGCCCTCGTTAGACTTTCCGCCCACGCCCCATTTCTCTGCTGTTTGTACTGCAAAATCGCGATAGTCGATAGAACCGATGTCGTTCATCAGGGCGCAGGCGAGCCCCGCACCGGTCTTTTTGTAAAGTTCTTCGGCGATGGTATTGAAAAGGCGTATCTCCTGGGTGGACATCAAATGATTTTCATCATATACGTAGCTGTTGACCGGCTTCGGAGGCACTCGTGGAGCCGCTATTGCCGCGGAAAAAAGCAATAGACATAAGCCGAGGATTGTCGTCAGTATAGGTATCGAGGAATGAACGCGTCTCATTATTTTGAAAATAGAAAGTTCATTGAATAAAATAAGCTTTTGTTTGAAATTTTAAAAAAATAAAGTTGAGAACAGGTTGTTTTCTGAAAAATGTGAAAAAAATCACAGAAAATGATTTATCTGGAAATCCCCTCAACATTATTTATTCCTTAAAAAAGTCAAGTTGTAAATTTTTTTTAGTGCGAGTGGGCTCTTTTGTAGAAAACTCAGTATATTTAAAAATGGATTTACTTATGAGGCTTGTATGACAGATAAGTGGTTTTGGCTTCCTGATTGGGCTTCTGACCTAACCCTTTGGGAAGACGATTTGATAGCTGCAAATGCTGCAGTTGAGCATGTTTTTGTGTCGTACGAAGATATGATGGCTCATGCCGAAAATATCTTTTCTATGTCTGATATGGTTCGTGCGTCTACAGTCGTGGGCTGGGGGTTAGGTGCGCTCGTCCTTTTAAAGAATGTTTCTAGGCGACCTGCGAACCAGAAGTGGATCTTGATGTCTCCATTCGCTGATTTCTGTGCAGAAGAAAGCAACTGGACCGATCAAAATTTGCAGTTTATGGCTCGCCAGACTTTGTCCACCGTAGAGCCATCCTTGAATGCATTCATGGAACTGTACGAGGAGGAATTCGGCGAGTGGCAAGATGACTGGATGAAAATTGCTTCGAAGATGAATCCGAAGGCTTTAGCCGATGGATTGACCTATCTTGCAAATCAGCGCATTGAATCGCCCATTTCGATGGATGCAGAAACTAAGGTGCTTTACGGACGTTTGGATCAAGCTGTTCGACCCGAGATGACGCTAGCCCTAAAGGAATTCTTGGATGGGGCCGAATTTAGGGAACGCCCCAAGGCAGGTCACTGGCCGCCCATGTTAATTCTGTAATTTTCTCCTGGAATTTAGCGCGGCCAGAATGATGTTTGCCGTAAGGTAGAAAAGGAAAAACCAAAGCAGCGCTGTTTCTACGGTGTCACCGATTTTGGTGTATAGGGTGTCCCTCGTCTTGAGGGGCACTTTTCTTTGTACTACGGCATCGGAGAAAAGCTTGGTGTTCTTGTCGAAATGGCCGTATTGGTCGATGAAGACGGAAATGCCTGAGTTGGCCATGCGGGCCACGGGCATGCCATTTTCGATGGCGCGATAGCGGACCAGGTTCAGGTGCTGGTATGGGGCTGTACTTTCGCCGAACCATCCGTCGTTGGTGATGTTCACCATCAGACGGGACCCCTGTCGAACGGCTTCTCGGACAAGGTCCCCAAAAATGGCGTCGTAGCAGATATAGGGCGTCCAGTCGTAGGGCGGGTATACGGGAGTCTCCTTTCCTGGGACAAAGTCGCCCTCTCCGAGGTCCACGTAGTTCAAGATGGGGAAGACGTCGTCGAAGGGAATTCTTTCGCTAAAGGGAACCAGGTGCTTCTTGATGTAGCGGTTGTAATTGTTTTCGCCAGGGGTAAACAGGAAGGACGCGTTATAGATGTCGTAACGGCGTACGGAACCCTTGGGATTGCGCTTGTAGTCCAGGGCTCCTGTCAAAACACCCGCGTTCTTGTCGTCGGAAAGCTTTTGTAGACGCTTTATAACTGCCGGTTGTCTGCGGATGTGGTCGGGAATGGCCGTCTCTGCAAAGACAATCAGATTGGCACTGTCGCTTACGCTGTCGTAGGCCATTCCCATGGTCTTGTTCACGATGGAGTCAAAACGCTCCTTGCTCCACTTGGCTCCCTGGGCGATGCTGGGCTGTACCAAGGCTATAGAAGGATTTTCCTCCTCTTCGGCGCGGTTGAACGGGGCTGCGTCCGGGGACGACAGCATGACGTTACCCTGTACAAGCAACCCTATGAAAATCATCGCCGGTATTGCGAAAAGAACTTTTGATTTCTTGTTTGAAAAAACGCAGGCTACGATTTGGTTAGAGAATATAATCAGAATGCTGTAGCCAAAAATTCCTATCCAAGGAAGCATCTGAAGGAGTTCCAGGTGGTTCCCGAAAGCGTATCCCACGTGACTCCAGGGAAAACTGAAGTCCCCGCGGGTACGGGTCATTTCTAGCCCTGCGTAAAAAATGGGATAGAGCCACAGCAGAATGTGGTGCCCCTTGATTTTAATGTCCTTGGCCAGGGTGTAGACAAATGCCGCCAGCACGTTGTAGGCGCTAAAGTAGGCAATGAGCAGGAACAGCCCAAAGAGAATAAGTCCCGAAGGGGCGGTTTCCACGTGCATCACATTGTAAATCCAATAGTAGTTGATGGTGTTGTAAAGCATGCCCGACCAGAAAGTTGCAAAAAGGGCTTGCTGCCTGCCGAATTTGTTCAAGGCCATGAACCAAGGTACAAGCAAAAGTAACGCGGCGGGCCCCAGAGGAAGTGGTGGGAAGGCCAGGGCGTAAAGGCCCCATGCTATGGCGGAGAACGCCAAGGCGATTCTGGAATCGTATTCCTTGATGCGTCGGTAGTTCCAGCGGATAAAGTGACCTATCCAAAAAAGACCAACAGGCAGGAAGGTGATCGCAATCTGTACGAGGCCCGCATGACCTGCGGTATTGTAGTCGGCTGTGTTGTAGTCCAGAGCCAAGAAGAAAAAGGCGAGGAGGCTATAACCGTAAATCCAGCGGGTGAAGTTTCCGCGAATGTTTTTGAAAAACAAAAAGGGGACCGCAAGGGCGAAGGGGATGAATTGTGCGTTTTGCGTATAGAGTCCAGGAACATCTGGACGTTGGGTAAAAACGGCGATTTCCGCCAACAGAATTGCCGCCTCGTAAATCCAGAAAATCTTAGGGAAGGACTTTATGCGTTCAACAAATTTTTTCATGACCATTGTCCAATGGAATCCTTAAGTATGGCAGGTATTACAAGCCACTCTTATCCTGTGGGTTGAATATCAAGACGAATTCGCCCTTGGGTGGGTGAGACTTGAAATGGGCTGAAATTTCAGTAGGTGTTCCGATAAGATGTTCTTCAAACTTTTTAGTCAGCTCTCGCATCAGGGCTATTTTGATGTCGCCAAAGACTAGCTTGATTTCTTCTACGAACTTGTCGATGTTGTGGGGGCTGGCGTAAAAAATCTGGGTTGCCTCTTCTTCCTTGAGCTTTTCCAACAGGTGGATTCGCTGGGCGCTCTTCTTTGGGGAAAAGTATTGGAAGGCGAAGTGGTCTGTGGGCATGCCACTGCTAATCAACGCTGTTATCATAGCGCAAGGGCCCGGTACCGCACGGACGTCGATGCCTTCGCGTACGCATTCACGAACCAGGTTGAATGCGGGGTCGGCCACGCCGGGGGTGCCCGCATCGCTGATCAAGGCGATGTCGCCCTCGTTCTTGAGGTACTCCACGTACTTGGGTGTTACTTTTTCCTTGTTGAAGTCGTGGTACGGCTCCATGGGCGTGTTGATGTTGTACGCATCAAAGAGAACGCGTGAGTGACGGGTGTCCTCGGCCAGAACCAGGGGGACTTCCTTAAGGATTCTTACGGCGCGGTAGGTGATGTCTTCCATGTTGCCAATGGGCGTGGCGACGATATACAAGGTATGCATAGAATTCTAGAATTGATGTTGTGGATGGATTAGTAGTCGCTTACGCTGTTTAAGTCGGCCGGTCGATTTTGCCCCAGTTCAAAGGCCAGCCGCTGAACCAGTTTTCGGTGCATTTCGTCGGAAGCCTGGTTAACAAGGCCGCTACGCAGCTTGCCGTATACAGTCGCCTTGACCTGTTCCTCCTCGGAGAACTCAACGTGCTTGACTAATGTTCCGTTGCAGAAGATTCGTGCGTTCAGGCTGTATGTCCAGGTTTCGTCGACAGGCATTATCGGCCAAAAGGGGATGACTGTTGCACCTAGCGCAAGAACGCTTCCGCTGGAGTTTGGCTTTACGCTAGCCTGGATGGATGCAGAACCTCGGCAGGTTTCCCTAGGATAAGTTTCGGCACTTGCCGCGGCTGTGTAGGCACGTAAAAGATTTTGGCTGAGCTCCAGGGAGTCTCCGTTGTAAACAAGGGAGACGCTACCAAAGAAACTGTATTTTTCTGAAGTTAGTGAGACTCCGTCCAGGTTTCCCTGGGTTAAGTTCACTGAGCAGCCTGTCGTGAACATGGCGAACATGGAAAATCCAAGGGCTGCAAAAAATGGGACGGTAAGTCTTTTGAACGTCATACTTTAAAGATAGTATTATCTAAATTAGTCGCATGGATTTGAAGGCCTTTTTCATTAGTGATGCCCACTTGGGAATCGATCCTCCGGGATGTGTTGCTAACAGAGAAGAACGATTGATTGATTTTTTGAAATCAATTGTCGGCAAGGCGTCCCATGTGGTTATCGCAGGGGATCTCTTTGAATTTTGGTACGAGTACCGCTACTACGTTACTCGGAGCCACTTTAGGCTTTTCTCTGCCCTGTCGTCCCTTGTGGAGGCTGGGACCGAAGTCCATTTGCTGCAAGGCAATCACGACTTTGCTTACGGGAAATTTTTCCCCGAGGTCCTGGGTGTCCAGGTGCATAAGGAAGTTGTTCTGGAAATACAGGGCAAGAAGGTGCTATGCCGCCATGGTGATGGCGTGGCCAGGTCTGATTTTGGCTACAGGATTTTTCGAAAGGTTCTGGATTTTCCCTTGAATCGTTGGTTGTTTGGTCAGCTGCATCCGGACTGGGGGATGGGACTGGCCCGTTTTGTTGGACGCAATAGCCGCAAGTACGGAGAATCCCGCATCATCAAGATGGATGAGTATCTGGATTGGGCCGATCGTGCAATGCTGGAAAAATCCTGCGAATTGTGCGTTCTGGGACACCACCATGTTCCCGGTCTTTGGAACGTGGCTCAGGGTGTCGTAGCATCTCCCGGCGACTGGATAAAAAAACTCACCTACCTCCAGATGGAAGCAGGTGAAATTTCTCTTAAAGAATTTTCCTAGAAATCTTATTGAGCGTTATTGGCGTCGCCAATATGGGATTCCGTTGACTTGGTCAACTTCTTTCCGGCGTTTTCGCCCCAGATTCCTGCGACGATATCGGTGTTGGAGACCTGATCCCAGAATGCATCGACCCAGCACCAGTGGTGGACTTCGCCCTTGTCGTCGGTGATGGTCCAGTCCTTGTGGACGGAGAACGTCATGGTCTTTGCGGGGGGCTGGTAGCCGTATTCGTCGGCGGGAGGTGCATCTAGCTCGATTGTCCAAGCCTTACCGTTGGTTTTCTTGAAAATGAAAACGTTGAACACTAGGAATGCGGCCAATACGATGAGGCCGACCTTGATGTTCTTCTTCGTCAATAGAAAGATGAACAAAAGGAACAGCAACAGGCTGAGAGCCGCAAAGTTATAGTGCGTCTGGTAAAAGATCTTTAGAACTTCAAACATGGTGAACCTCGTGGTTTCGTTTGATTACTTCTTGCTTGCTTTGGCTGCCTTTTGCTCGGCGACTAAAGAAGCAATGTTGAATGTGAGCACCTTACCTTCGATCTTGCATTCGGTACGGAAGCTCTTCTTGGGCAGGGCGATGCCATGGGAAGAAAGAGTACCCATAAAGGATGCGTTGGCGTGGCTTGCGATGGTGCGGACGTTGATGAAGCCCTTCTTGCTGAAAGTCAGCTTAAAGTTCTTCTTTGCTGCGTCGTACTCTGCAATCATAGTATTATTTACGATTGTGTTCACGGCGTTCTTGGAATTCTTGTCGAAAATAATGGTGCCGCGAGAGTCAATGGAAAGCATAGTCTTGTTGGCGACGGCGTTGCGGCAGGCGATGAGTTTCCATTCGCCCTTCTTCTTGGAGGCGCTCTTGCTGGTGAATACGTACCTGTTGCCGTCCTTTTCCAAGGTGTAGGCGCCGGTGGCGATGACTTCACCGATGGCGTTCAGGGCGCCCTTGAAGTAAAGGAACTTGGACTTGGAGCCGTTGACGCCCAGGATGAATCGGAAAGAGGTTGCCTTGGCTTCCTTTGTGGGGGTAATGGCGATGCGCTTGCCTACGGGGTCAACTTCGATATCTGCATAGGGACCGACTTCGATGATTTCACCCTTCTTGCCTGTTTCCTGTTTTGCCATTTTGTCCAATTTCATCGTCTTAATTGCTTCGGCGGGGAATCGAAGAAAACCGCGAATATCCATTTTGACGATAATATTTTCCATGATATAACACCTCGTTTTTTTTGTTTGTTGTTTTGTTAGCAAATTAATAAAAAACGAGAGGATAGGGCAGAGATATAAGAAAAAAAGAATAAATACTTTTGGAAAAATATCTTTGCAAAAGCTGAATTCGAGTGAACTTTTGTATACAGAAGATTTAGTTTGTTTGGATTGTTGTGGTTGAAATTCCCTTATTTTAAGGTACTTTTTAGAACTTCGCGAAGAGGCTTCCCTTCACGATAAATTATTGATGCCTTGGGAATGATTCGTTTTTGCTCAAGTGTTCTGTGCTCAAATTGCTTGCGGTCGATAATGATTGTTGTCTTATCTTGGATGTGCGCTAATTTGTCTTGACTGATTGCGACGTTTGTTCTTACCAAAAATTTGGGGTATAGTTTGCGATATTTTTGTGATACGGCATCGGCGATGCTGAATATAGGATCAATGAGGATGTTCTCGCGTTTGTACGTGAGGGCTTGCTCGGCTGCGATTATGGCCCCCGTTCCCCTTCCAAGGAAAGAGCTTGGAATATCGCCTGTGATTTGCGTTGCACACTCGGTGATTTGTGCGCCATCGCTTTCGAATGTTTCTTCGGAGGGCTTACCCTTGTTTTCGCCACTGCCGCGGTAGTTGAAAGTGACTAGCAGAATGTCGTTGATTTCTTCAACTTCTGCGAGAAATTGGGCCGCGTCTTCTTCCGCATCGGGGAAGTATAACCAAATGGGCGCATTTTCATTGCCGAGTTTCCATCCATTGAGGACGACTCCATCTTCTAATGTACAGGAGATTTCCTTTGCCTTGCCCTGGATGGATGCATTGGCCTCCTTGTGGGTGATTGCTCTAGGGAAAGTTCTTTGCCTTTCTGTTAGGGCGAGGTAGAACACCATGCTGATGTAAATGACGATGAAAACGCCAACAAGGCGAATCGCCCTAAAGCAAAGTTCCTTAACTTTGTTTCTCAAATTGTTCTTTTTTAGATCCATATAAAAAAAATAGAAAAAGACCAGTGTGTTCGGCGTGTTAAAAGAGGTGGGTAACGGCAAGTACTTGTGCGCTATGACGAGTGTAGTCTAAAAAAAAGGACTCTCGTTTGGAGTGAAACGAGAGTCCAAGGGATGGGATTGGGTGTTCCCCAAATATAAACAAAAATTTTTCGAAAAGGTAAAGCTTTTTTAGAACGGAAAAGCTAAAAGTGTTCACAAAGTGTTCTTTTGCAAAAATTAAGCCTTTTTTTGATGGAAATGCTGGTTTTGGGGTGTTCCCAAAAAATCTTAAAATTTTATATTTGACCCCGATGAACGTATACGCATATTATAACTATCGAAAGTATCTTCAGGACTACTACGACTACCGTAAGTCCGTCCAAAGGTATTTCTCGTACAGGTCCTTTGCCAAAAAGGCGGGTTATTCCTCGTCAGGATTCTACCTGGACCTGATCCGTGGCCGCAAGTCCCTGACACCGCAGATGCTGCCCAAGTTTATCGCGGCACTTGGCCTTAACGAAAAGGAAGGTCGCTACTTCACCTTGATGGTGGACTTTACTCATGCTACAACGGCTGCCTCCAAGCAGGCCATCTTCGACCAGATGTCCGCCCTGCTCCCAAGCGCCATCAAGTCCTTGACCAAGAGTCAGCAGGAATATTACAGCAAGTGGTACTACGTGGCCGCTCGCGAAGCCCTTTCTGTCTTGAACGTCAACGAGAAGAATATCCAGGAATTGGCTCTGTTCCTGAACCCGAAGATTACGCTTCCGCAGGCCAAACAGGCTATTCAGCTGCTCAAGAACTTGGGACTCATAGAAATTGCTGAAGATGGATTCTTCCGCTCGGTGAACAAGGCGATTTTCAGCGGAAGCGAAATCGCTCCCCTTTTTGTGCACGAGTTCCAAAAACAGATGATTGACTTGGGCAAAAACGCCCTGGATCATTACAGCACCGAACGCAGAAATGTATCTTGTATGACAATGAGCGTGTCTGCGGAAGGTTTGGAACGCATCATCAACAAGATAGATGTATTCCGCAAGGAAGTGGTGGATATCATTCGCTCCGACGAGGGCGAGACCATGGTTTGTCAGATGAATATCCAGTTCTTCCCGCTGAGCAAGGAAAAGATGGCCCTGCCGCCCGAAACAGACGAGGATGAAAAATGATTAAGGTTATTTTGAAATCTTCTTTGTTGGCCTTGACCATCGCCGCTGGTTTGACCGGATGTAGCGACGATAAGACCGCAGGTACTGTAACCGATACCGGCAATACTGTTGCCTCGTCGGAAGTCAAGGTGGCTGGTGTCGTTCACCGTGTGGATGGCAGTGCCGCAGACGATGCCATTGTGCGCATGGCGCGCATGCGTATTGTGGATGGTGTTGGTGTGCCCGAACATTTGGAAGTTTCTACGGATACGGCCGGTGCCTTCGCTTTTGATTCGGTCCTGGCGGATACCTTCCAGTTGGCGGTCATAGACGCCTCGGTTTCTGAAATTTTCTACCTGCCCAAGACGACTCGCGAATCCAAGGATTTTGATAGCATCCAGCTGTCTAAGGCTGCGGTGTTCAGCAGTACCTTGTATTACGAGGATGTTGTGGAACCTGCGGTCCCTGTGGGTTCCCATTTCATGGTTTATGTAGAAGGGACACCCTTCTACCAGAGCGTATTTGCCGGTGATTCCTTCTCCATCCTGATTCCCGAGGGATCCTGGTGGATGGAATTCTTCCCCGGCGATCCGCAAATTGTGGCGAAGCTCCAGGATTCCGGAGTGGCGGACAGCTTGATTTTCCGTACCTGGAGCATGACTTCGAAGGTCGAGGCGGGTGATACGGTTAATGTAGGTCCCTTTGTCTGGAGCACGACGTCCGAAGTGGATTCCCTGATGGTGGAAGAGGAGCGTGAGGCGGAAATCGTCTCTCGAATTTCCGGCAAGGTCCTGTGCAAGAACGAAACCCCGTGTAAGGGTGTGGAAGTGTCCCTGGTTACGGATCTCTATGGTTTTGACTTTGAAGGGGATTCCCTGGAATTTGTCGCCGCCACGACGACGGACAGCCTTGGCCGCTGGTGGCTTCCTGTTCCTGCGGAGGTCCCGGACGACAGTTTCCGAGTGGAATATCGACTGATGGATGGCAGCTCCGTTCTTCAGGCGGGGGTTTCCAGGTATGTCCTTGGAAAGGAAGTGAAAAATCTTCTGGATACCCTCTCCATTGGAAAGACCGTGTTGGCCCAGCCTTCGGGCTTGGTGAGCGGTGTGCAGCTGGTCATTGACCGCGAGGATCCGACCCAGTCCAACAACTGCATGGTCAATAGCGTTGTTGTCGGAATTAAGGGGACTACCCATTTCGTACGCGAAGTGACTTGCGACAAGCTGATGATTGACGGGCTCCCTGCGGGAGATCAGGACTTGCTCCTATATACTGGCGACCCCAAGGTTATTGACATTCTGCAGAAAAACGAAACCGATTTGGACAGTTTCGTAACCCAAATTCATGTCAATTTGCCAGAAAATAGGCGACAGGAAGTGCAGTGGATGACCTATACGCCGCCGACAAAACCTCAAACTTCAAAATAATTTGAGATTACCCCTTGCCGAAGTTACAATCCTTTACTAACTTTGGCATCACTACTGAGTTATGGTGTAACGGTAGCACAACAGATTCTGACTCTGTTTGTCTAGGTTCGAATCCTGGTAACTCAACGAAGCCTCTCGGGAACGAGAGGCTTTTTTTCTAGCTTTGAGAGCAATGGAATTTTTTGATTACTACGAGAACCTGTTTGGCGAACGTTGGCCTGCCTTGCTGGAGGCCCTTAAGGGCGAGGGCAGGGCGACGCAGCTGCATTTTGGCGATGGGCTGGAACCTTACTATTTGGACGAGGCTTCGGTTTACGCGGCTGAGGCCCTCGGCGTTGAACCGGGGATGGATGTGCTGGACATGTGCGCCGCTCCCGGTGGAAAGACCCTGGTGATTGCCTCTAAGCTAAGGGGCGAAGGGGCGCTGCAAAGCAATGACCGTTCGCCGGATCGTAGACTTCGCCTGTCCCGTGTAATCGAAAACTCCCTGCCGGAATCCTGGCGCGGCATAATCCACGTGACTGGTTACGATGGAATGAAATTTGGCCTTCATAAGAAGGAATCCTATGACCGTATCTTGCTGGACGCACCTTGTTCCTCGGATAGGCATGTGCTGAATTCCCCGGAGCATCTTAAGGTGTGGTCTGCCAAACGCGTCAAGAGGCTTTCTGTGGAGCAGGGGGCTCTGCTGGCTTCGGCAGTGGACGCTCTTCGACCGGGGGGTACCTTGGTCTACGGGACCTGCGCCCTTTCTCCCATGGAAAACGATGATGTTGTTCGTAAAATTTTGAAGAAACGCCCTTCGATGAAACCTGCGACTATTGAAAGCTTGATGCCCGGTGCAGAACGGACTGAATTCGGCGTTCATATTCTTCCTGATTTGGCGCAGGGCTGCGGCCCGATCTACTGCGCAAAACTGACAAAAACTTTTTAGGTAAACTAGAATTAATGTTTGTGGTGCGACGTCTAAAAGCACCTTGTTCGTTAAATGGCTCTTTCTCTAGGAAAGAGAGATTTCTATCTTTGGGAATATGAAAAATATTTTCTTATTTGTATTATTTCTGGCATTAGCCAGCTTTGCTGAGGACGCATTTGCAGAAAATTCGGTTGCCCCTGCAAATGTTGAATCCATGGATAAAAATGAAGGCACCTCGGAGTTGACTTCTGCACCGGATGAAATTGATAATCCGAAGTCCTCTGCGAACCAGGTTGAAGAAACCCTCGCTCCTTCGGATGCTTCTGCGGACGAAGCTGCTGTAGCCGAGGCGGAAAAGGTCGCTGAGCCTGAAAATGAACAGGTCGAACCCGCTTCTATCCAAAATTCGCCGGAACAGATTTCGGTACAGCAGGAAACCTCCGTGCAGCTAGCTGCTGTGGAAGGTGCTGTACAGTCTTCGGAAAAAGTTGCCGAAAAGAAGGGTGGGCTTTTGGATGCCCTATACCCGGTTGACCCTGACGAAGCTATTGCCAAGGGCCGCATTTATGGCGGTGCTTCTCTTTCTTTGATTCAGGGGAATACGGACAACGACCCGCTGAATATTTTGATTGGCGACGTCTACGATGCTTACGGCTACACCTTTACGGTTGAAGCCTTTGGCGGTTACTTCATTAAGGACGCTATGGCCATTGGTCTTAGGGCGGGCTATTCTCGTACGTGGTTCGACATAGACTTTTCCTTGATGGAAGATCTTGTGGACTTGGCGGAACACCGCAAGTATGTTAGCAACGGTTTCTTCGTGCAGCCGGTGCTGAAAAACTACTTGAAGGTGCTGAACTCCCGTAACTTCTATTTCTTTAATGAGACTTCCTTTTCTGTGGAGTATTCCTATGGAGTATCCCAGTCCGATGATGGCGAAGACATGAAGAAGTCTCGCAATCGCGGCTGGTCCTTTGAGCTTGGTATCAATCCGGGTATTTGCATTATGGTGCTGAACCGTTTTGCCTTCGAAACCTCTGTGGGGCTGCTGGGTCTTAGCTCCAGCGTCATGGAAGTCGAAGAAAACGGCAAGACCCATAGCGAGTTCGTGTACAATATTGTAAACTTCACCATTAACTTGCTGGCCTTGGATTTCTCCTTGGTCTACTTCTTCTAAGGAGGACTTTGTGCAGCATAGTTTTATTAAAAAGTGTGTTTACGGAAGCCTGTTCCTGTCGCTGATGGGAGCCGTTGGCTGTGGCGATGATTCTTCATCGGTCAAGCCGGAAACGCCGATTTCGGTGGATAAGGATATTTTTGAAAATATTGAAGTATCCGATGTTGACGTTGAATCTTACACGATTACCTTGGAAGACGGCATCGATTCATTCGTGGTGAATTCGTTAAACTCTTTAGGTGGTTCTAAATTCTTTATCGCACTGGATAAGGACCCCTATGAACCGATGGTTGACTGGGACAGGGAGCTGAGCGAAGGTTCCGTTGTTTATGCGAACGACGATGGCGAAGCCCGCATTGTAGCCATGGATGATTCTTATCGCGTTGTTTCTGTGTGGATTATCAAGTTCACCGGAGTGCAGTCGTCCAGCAGTGGAAATGATGAATCTTCTAGCAGCTCTGAGGCAGGGGACAGCTCCAGCAGCGAGGCTCCGAAATCAAGCGGCAGCGTTGAATCGTCTAGCAGCGTTGAAGCCTCCAGCAGCTCTGAGGCTGTTGAAAGTTCCAGCAGCGAAACACCTGAGTCCAGCGGCAGTGAAGAATCGTCCAGCAGCTCAGAGGCTGTTGAAAGTTCCAGCAGCGAAACACCTGAGTCCAGTGGCAGCGAAGAATCGTCTAGCAGCGTTGAAGCCTCCAGCAGCTCTGAGGCTGAAGACAGCTCCAGCAGCGAAGTCGCTGAATCTAGCAGCAGCGAAGAAGGCGGTGTCCCTGGCTTCGTTAGCGTCAATCAGCTTGCCGTTGAGGGGGCTACGGTCAACGTGGATGGCGACAAAATTTTTGTTGAATTCCCCTATAGTGAAACTGCAGATTTGAAGAAAGTGAAGTTTACGCTCTTGGAAGACGTGGTTGACCTGCTTTCTCCAAAAGAGATGAAGTTCGCGGATCAGGGTGTTGTCAACACCTATAGCGTCTCTGCAGGAATGCAGCTGCCAGGTACGGATTTTGCATCCCGTGTCGCAAGCTTCTGGGGCACCACCAGTGCTGCAATGGGGACAAATAGAACTGTCTCTGGCCGTAGGGTGACCTCAAACCAAAACGCAACATTCTCTAACTCCAAGTTGACTTTGACGTCTCGTGAAGTGAGCCATGTGACGATGGGCGGGTTCCTGAACTTGTCTGTGACAGAAACTCATGGTCAGAAGCTGGCTGGTGGCTTCTACTTTGCGGGTTCCTACTCCGGTGCGAACGCCTTGGACATTTACCAGATCGATTATGTAGAAGGCACTCCCGACGATGAAGTCGCTTCGGATTTGACTCCGGCGATGACGATGGGTAAGCCGTTCTCCGGTCGCCCGGTTTCCTTTGATGTTTCCTACACTTACTATCATGTAGACAATGTCCGCGAGGAATACCCGCAGCAAGACCTGATTTATGTGATTCTTGCCAGCGAAGACAACAAGATTGTTGCTTCCGGTTTCATTTCCGATAAGGATAGTGTTGAATACACTACAAAGACTGTTACGCTGGATTATGGTTCTGACAATGGCTTGTTGGAATCTAAATATCCGCTCCCGCCGGAATTGTCTTTGGGAACTGGTTCTGAAGATGTGTCCACCATCTATGTGCTGTTTGCCTCTTCTGCCTATGCTTACGTGGTTGAAGGCGGACCTGTTGCAGATGATGTAAATGAAGCGAATTACCGCGGCGGCATCAGCGCTCAGTTGATTGTTGATGCCTTCAAGTTGAATTATTAAGGAGTAAAGTTGTATATGAAACATTATCTATCTTCGATTGCTCTTGTATTTACGGTCCTGTTTTTGGCCGCTTGCACTGGTGAATATGATACCTTTGGTGTATCCCCGTACAAGAATTTCAATAGTGTCCAGTTTGAGGAACAGGATGGCGATGCCCAAGTTTATACCTCGGAACATCGCGTAGTTGTAAATGTGATTGCTCCGCGGGATTCCCAGACGACGTGGGATTCCTTGACCATTGAAAATGTGGACATGAGCTCGATGGCTTCGCTTCATCTGGTAAAGAGCCGCTTTAGGGAAGAGGTGAATTTCCCTAAGGATTCTGCCACTTTGGATTCCTTGGCCAATGCGCTTTCCTATGATTCAAAAGCTCTTGAGTCCGGAGACAAGATTCGTATCCCTAAGAGCCTGACGGTTTATATGATGGTTGTTGCTGAAAGTGGCGATCCTTCCATTTGGCAGTTTACCTTCAAGATTCCTGGAGTCGTACCTTCTGGAAGTGAAACTTCTGAAGGTAATAATTCTGGAAATACTGAAAGTTCAAGCTCTGTGGTTAGCAACTCTTCCAGCTCTTCTGTCACGGAATCCAGTTCTTCTGTTGCGTTAAGCTCCAAGAAGAATTTTGAAAAAATTTCCTTTGAAAACCAGAAGACTTTTAGGCAGAATGAAAGTGGAGATTCCATCATCGTCGGCCTGGAAAATGGAACGGAACTTGCAAATGTGAAACTCAAGGAATTTGAATTGTCCGAAGGGGCTTTTGCTGAACCAAAGCCAAGCGAAGTTGGCTCGTGGAAATCTTCTCAGAGCTTCAAGGTGACTGCAGAGGATGGCAGCTCTCGTACGATTGTTGTCGTGCTGAACATTCTGGATGCAAATTACGTGGTGTCCAGTGAAAAGGCCTTGATATCTATTAAGGCCGATGGCGAAGAATCCGATGCAACCATCGATAGCGTCAACAAAAGCGTTGTTCTGCACTTGCCGTCGTTGCTTGCCGCAACAAAGGTTTCCCTGAAGGCCGCTGTTTCGGACCTTGCCTCGACTAATATCGGAGATGACATGGTGAATGTGGTCGATGGCTTCAAGTTCACGATTACCGCAGAAGATGCCTCCACCGTGGAATGGACTGTAACTGCCGATTATCCGCCTCCAGTGGCTCCAAGAATTGTCGCAATGAAGATAGCTGGCAATGACGCCATTGTGGATAGCGTCGCCGAAGCAGGAAAAACCACTTATTGGGTCCACTACGATGAACTCGAATTCAACTCTGATTTGAGTGGCCTTAAGCTAAGTGACGTTCAACTGACCAATGGTGCTGAATTGATGGGTGTCTCCGAAGAAACCGCCTATGACTTGGGCCGCGGAATTAAGGCCTCTGTATATAACGGACAGGAAACGGTGGACTATGAAATTCGTGCAGGTTATCAGCTTCCTGGAAACGACTTCAATTCCTGGAAGAGCAATGGCGTGATGTCTCCGGATTCCGTTTGGGGAAATGCAAACACAGTGGGTACAACCACGTCTAAGTATTCTGCAGGTTCTGTGATTGGCGCCCAGATTAAAACTACCAGTATCCTTGGAAAGATTGCCAGCGGCAGCCTTTACACGGCTGATTTTAACCCCAATGGTGTAGGTACGCTTGCCATGGCTAGTTCCTCTACATGGCCCGATGGTAATGAACTTCTTGATTTTGGTAAGAAGTTTGCTGCTCGTCCCTCTTATATTGACGTTACGTTTAGCTACAATGGAGCTGGGGATAGCTGCGATGTGTACCTGGTTTTGGAGAATAGGACTGGGGACAAGAACAGAACTCGTAGCAGCTCTGATGTTAACAAGCTTGTTGCTTCTGCCTGGTATCGCTCCACGACAGGAGACAATACCGGTCGCACGAATCCGGATGTAGTTTCCGTTTCTGAGCAAAATGAAGATGGCTTCAGGACTATGCGTATGAAGCTTAAGTACGGAGAACCCCTCGCCGGCTCGCCCATAGAGAATTCGTCTGTATTTAATGCCGCTCTAGCATCAAAGGATTCCAAGGCCATCGATAATAGCGTTATACAGGGAACCGGTGATGAACCTGTCACTCATATCCGTCTAGTCTTTGCGTCCAGCGCCGACGGAAACCATTACAACGGCTCGAGCGGAGCAACACTTGTTATTGATGGTATCAAGTTTATTTACTAGAAGTGATTTTGGAGACTTATATGAAACATATTGTTTTGTCTGTTAAATTGTTGCTTGCTTTTGCAGCGGCAGCCCTTGCGCAGGTCGTGGAAGACCCGTCCCAGTACACTTCTGGCGCCGCGGAACCTGCAACTCCGAACGTGACCGTCAATCACGTGGAAAGTAACGAACCGGTTTTTGCCATTTCGGTGCATCCGGTTACCATGGCCATTTATTCCCTGGTGTTGGACATTCCTTCGCTTTACCTGACTGTCGAAGGCAATATCAATTCCAATGCGTCTATTATAACGCGTCCCTTCTACGTTGGCAAGGAATTTGATAACAAGTACGAAAATATCGACTTGGATATCTTTGGTCTTTCTGAAGGTTTCCGTTATTACTTTATGCGTGGTCATAAGGGCTGGTTTGCCTCGTTCCATGTGAACTATGAATACATTAGCCTCGAGTATACCGACAAGGATGACCGTGATGACAACATCAAGGTTACCGGTAACGGTATAGGTATAGGTGCTTACTTGGGAACAAAAACCCTTTGGGGTGGGCGTTTTACCACTTCCTGGGATATCGGCGTGACTTACACTCAAGCCTTTGTGAAGGGTCGCAGCAAGGATGATGTGGATGAAGTCTCCGACGTGGGTGTTGGCATTGATTTGAATTATACTATGGGCTTTGCTCTTTAGTTTTGTTATCTTTAATCCGAATCTTGGAGGATCTCATGGCTGCATTGAATCTTACAGCAGAAAATTTTGATGAAGTGATCAGTTCTGGTCAGTTGGTTTTTGTTGACTTCTGGGCTACCTGGTGCCGCCCTTGTATGATGATGGGCCCCGTGGTCGAGGAACTGTCCGAGGAATACGAAGGTCGCGCCATCATTGCAAAGATCAACGTTGATGACCCGGGTGTAAGCGATATCTGTGCTCGCTTCGGCATCACTAATATCCCCAACATGAAACTGTTCAAGAACGGTGTTGAAGTGGGCAACGTGGTTGGCGCCGTTCCCAAGAATACGGTGAAGACCGTAATTGACCGCAATCTTTAGCAGATCGCTCGTATAGTATGAAAAAAGAAAATCCGCAGGCGTTCACCTGCGGATTTTTCCGTGGAAAACAGTTTGAAAGACTTTCGTCTCTAGTCTCTCGTCTTTGTATCTTTCTATCTTTTGGTCATGCTTACAAAACGTTTGATTGTGTGTTTGGATGTCCGCAACCGCAAGGTGACCAAGGGCGTAAAGTTTAAGGGCAATATCGATATCGGCGATCCGGTGGAGATGGGTGCCCGTTATAGCGACGACGGCGTCGATGAACTGGTCTTTTACGATATTACGGCCAGCGCAGAAAACCGCCCCTGTGACATGGAGATGATCCGCCAGATTGCAAAGCGTGTGTTTATCCCGTTTGCTGTGGGTGGCGGTATCCGCAACCTGGACGACATGCATCAGGCCCTGCTTGCCGGTGCCGAAAAGGTGAGCGTGAACAGCTTGGCTGTGCTTCATCCCGAAATTATTGCCGAGGGTGCCAAGGCTTTTGGACGCCAGTGCATCGTGCTTGGCATGGATGCCAAGTTCGTTGGAGTTTCTGAAAAGTTCCCCAGCGGTTATGAGGTGTATATCCGTGGCGGTCGCCAGGCCATTGGGCTGGATGCTGTGGAATGGGCCAAGAAGGCCGAGGAGCTGGGCGTTGGTGAAATTTGCCTGAACGCCATTGATACGGACGGCGTCAGGAACGGCTATGAATTGAATATTACAGATCAGGTGGCTCGCGCTGTGAAGATCCCGGTGATTGCCAGCGGTGGTGCAGGCACACCCGACCATATTGTGGACCTGTTCAACAAGACCTCTGCAGATGCCGCCTTGGTGGCTTCCATGGTGCATTTCGGTGATTACACCGTGCCCGAAATCAAGGATGCCATGCGCAAGGGCGGCGTTCCTGTTCGCAACAAGTAGTGCCGCAAACAAGGTGAAGAATGAATCCGGAAGTTGCTGTTAAGATTTTTGAAGCGGGTCGCAACGCAGGCGCTGATTTTGTAGAAATCTATGAAGAGGAAACCCGCAGTTCCTCCCTAGGCTTGAAGTCCGGCCAAATTGAATCGGCTACGGCTGGCACGGAGTACGGCATCGGTATTCGTTTGCTGTATGGTACCGAAGTTCTTTACGGCTTTACCAGTGACGACAGCGAAGATGCTTTGGTGAAGTTGGTACAGACCCTGGCCTTTGGACGCATTGCTGGTATGGTGCAAGCTCCCATTGAAATCGCTCCACTTAAGCGCGTCGCCGATTATAACGCTTCGGCTTTTAAGGATCCCAGGGTTCTGGGGCAGGCTGTAAAGCAAGACTTCTTGTTCCGCGCCGACAAGGCCGCTCGCGCCCTTTCCCATAAGATAGTCCAGGTTGGCGCCTCGGTGACGGATTCCTGCACCTTCGTGACCCTGATGAACAGCGAAGGTCTGCACTTGGAAATGAATAGGGCGCACCTCCGCGTTAATGTGACTGTAACTGCTACCGATGGCTCCGAACGCTTGTCCACCCATGAGGCTCCTGGTGCACTGGGCGGCTACGAACTGCTGGAAAACTATAATCCGGAACTGTTGGCTACTTCTGCAGGGGATCGCGTTTTGCGCATGCTCTCCGCTGGTTACATTCCCGGCGGGCAGATGCCTGTAATTATGGGCAATGGCTTTGGCGGAGTCATCTTCCATGAAGCCTGTGGTCATCCGCTGGAAACGGAATCCATCCGCCGTAATGCAAGCCCCTTCTGTGGCAAGTTGAACGAGGTCATTGGCCAGCCTTGCCTTACCGCCATCGACGATGGTACGCTGGAAGGTGTTTGGGGTAGCCAGAAGTATGATGACGAAGGCACCCCTACGCAGCGTACGGTTCTTATCGAAAATGGTGTGCTGAAAACGTATATGTCTGATCGTGTAGGAGCCGCCGAGGTGGGTATTGCCCGTACCGGTAGCGGTCGCCGCGAAAGCTACAAGTACGCCCCTGTAAGCCGCATGCGTAACACTTTTATTGCCCCGGGCAATAACACCTTGGACGACATGATTTCTAGCGTAGATTACGGCCTGTATGCCGCCCGTATGGCGGGTGGCTCCGTAAATCCGGCTACTGGCGAATTCAACTTTGCCGTGGACGAAGGCTACGTGATTCGCGATGGCAAGATTTGTGAGCCTGTTCGCGGAGCAGCTCTTATCGGCAAGGGCCACGAAATCATGCCCCGTATCAGTATGGTGGGTTCGGACCTGGAATTGGCTGCAGGTGTTTGCGGCGCAAGCTCTGGACACGTTCCTGTGACCGTCGGTCAGCCCTCTATCAAGGTTGATCAAATCCTGGTTGGCGGTAGATAGGGCTTGCGGGTTGTTTAAAAATGAAGGCGTCCTTCGGGGCGCCTTTTTGAATTGGCTGGGCGGAACGGTCTGATAGAAAAATAATCAGTTTCCGGGAGGAAGCTGATTATTTGGTGTATGGGATGTTTGGTTTTGTACCTATAAGATAGATTTCATTACTCCAAATAGGAATACTCCAACACAACAAAGTGTTGTACGATTTTACAACACCCATCAAGGCGAGTGTCGCAGGAAAATGCTTGCATTTTCCTATGACCGAGCCGCAGAGGGGAGCACTGGCGTAGCAAGTGCCACACCGAGCGAGTGTCGCGAAATCAAACTTGCATTTTCCTATGACCGAGCCGCAGAGGGGAGCACTGGCGTAGCAAGTGCCACACCGAGCGAGTGTCGCGGAATGAACCCCCAAAAGCTTCTTTTTGAAATGAAAATTGCCTCAATATTGAACCTTAAAGCGTTGTTTTTTGTTTAAAACTGCCGAATTTCCCCAAATAGCCCTTTATTTCCCATGTTTCAGTTTTTTCTTTACAAATTGGCACGTGTTTTGCGATAAAAGGGGTGTAAAAACAAGAAAAAGAGGCAAATATGTCTGATTTTAATAACGATGCAGAAAAGGTTTTGGCCAAGGCCCAGAGTTTGATGGACCGTAA
>JAZLKH010000046.1:0-39102 GCA_045597545.1 Fibrobacter sp. | reverse complement strand
TTCCAACCTGGAAGACCGCGGCTACCTCATCATCGGACCGGGTGCAGAAGTTTATCCGGGCATGATCGTGGGCGAACACAACCGCGACGTGGATATCACAGTGAACGTCACCAAGGGTAAGCACCTTACCAACATGCGTTCCAAGTCCGCAGACGACATGATCCAGCTGACTCCGTACCGCCGCCTGACTTTGGAAGAATGCGTCACCTTCATTAACGAAGACGAATGCATCGAAGTCACTCCGGAAGTGCTGCGCCTCCGCAAGACCGAGCTCGACCCGATCAAGCGTAAGCAGCTCTCCAAGAAGCCGGTGGAGGAAGACTAATAACAAGGCGAGAGCCGCGCGACGCAAGCCGTGCGCCACTCAAAACAGTTATGAAAAAGGCCCGCTTTCAAAGCGGGTCTTTTTTCGTTCCATCAAACTGCACTAGTGCAAAAATCCCAGTCTTCCTTCCCCACTCTTAAGGAATTCATCCATATAGTCCTTGGCTACTTGGCAAGCTTCCGGCAGGCTCTTGCCCAGGGCAAGGTTCGCAAGGATAGCAGAACTCAAGACACAGCCTGTACCGTGCTTACCGCAACCCGGCAAGCGGGGGCTTGCAAACTTGTATTCCTTGCCTTCGTGGAACAGGGTATCGATAGCTTCTGCATCCGTTGTATGGCCACCCTTCAAAAGCACCGCACAATCCTTCCCCATCTGGATTTCGCCTTTTTGCTGAGCAGTTTCCAGACCGAGAAACTTGTATTCATCTGCATTAGGCGTTACCAGGTCTATCATCTTCATGACAGGCAAGAACTCCGCAGCATCACGCATAAAGTGAAAACCGGCGCTGGCGCTTGCTATAGGGTCCCAAACGATAAAGGCATCAGGAGACTTTTCGCGAATGAATTCCACAATGCGGCGAAGAATTTTCGCCTTTTCCACCAGGCCAATCTTCACATACTTGAAGGTGTGTTTGCGGAACAAGGTTTCTAGCTGGGCCTCGATGCGTTCCCAGATGACCCAGCCCGGAGAAACGAACTCATCTTCATTCTGTTCGGTGAGGGCCGTACAGACAGCCTGTCCATACACACCGAAGTGGGCCATGGTCTTGATATCCGAAATAAAACCGGCACCGGCACTGCCGTCAAAGCCTGCAATTGTCAAAGCGTAAATCATACCTTAAATATATAAAGCAACTATGCCTGCCGTAACCGCACAAATGAGCGCCACAGCAGGAATAATAGGCTTTCGCATGGATTTTGCGCCAATAAAGAACACAAGTCCTCCCTTGGTCAAGGTATTTGCCAAGCTCGCAAGCAAAAAGGCAAGCACAAGTTCGCGCACGCCGAGACCCGCCTGCAGATGCATATCGATGACTGAGAAGGCCACCGCATCCATTTCCGCTGCACCGCCCAAAAAACTGCAAGCCAGCAGTGCGCCCGAGCCCAGGTACACGCGGGCAGCATTGGCCACAAACATCACGCAGGTAAAGACAACGCCAAACTTAATGGCCGGGCGCAAATGGAAAGGATTGGAAAATGTCTCACAATGGTCATGCTGCACACGACTGGCGCGAACCTTCAAGAAGGCCGCATAGGCAAGGCTGGGTACCACCGGCAACAGCAGCGGCAAGGCCAAGGGCACCGCAAGCGTAGGCGCAAGGAAAACGCATATCAGATAAAGTCGCACATACATCACCGACCAGCTAAGCACAATGCCCATGGCAAAGTCCGACGCATAGCTTTCATTCTCCCGGCTGCGGCTAGTCAAGTTCAGCGTCAGCGCAGTGCTGCTGGCAAGACCGCCAAGCAAGCCAGTCAGCCAAATGCCCTTGCCCGGCCCCACCAGCTTTATCAGCACGTAGCCCACAAAGCCGATACCCGAAATGAACACCACAAAAAGCCAAATGGTATGGGGGTTCAGCACCTCAAGGCCGGGCGGACCAAACGCCTGGTTCGGCAAGAAAGGCAGAATCAGCCCCGAGATAACGGCGAACTTCACCGTAGCCAAGATATCCTCGCGCGAGAGCCTTTTGGCAAAATCGTGCAGCTGCTGCTTCGCCGTCAAAATCCACAGCATCACAATCATGATGATACAGGACTCCAGGAGCCGACCATACCAGCATAGCGCCCCCAGCAGGTAAATAATCACCAGGGCGACGCTAGTGGTAATCCCCGCAATCCCCGGCGCGGCCTCGTCCGAGTGTGCGGTCGCATTCAAATGCGAGTCCTCCCGGTGACTCAATCCAAAGGCAATGTGCGAAGCCATCAGCAAAAGCCCTATGACCACAAACCCCGTCACAAAAGGCGCTGGCCCCTGCATCAAGTCACAGAGGAACGCCGCCATGGCGCCACCCAAGCCAACCAGCGTAAAAGTGCGAACACCAGCCGGATGCCGGTCCGACTGGTCAAAGTAAGTGTGCTCGCGCTGCATGCCGATAATCAGCCCAATGCCGATCGCCGCCGCCAGCCTATAAAAAACGTTAAACTCAAGCATACCAACCAATCTACACATTTTTCACAAAAAAAGAATGAGCCATCCAAAGTGACTCATTCCAAGTTGCAACGATTGGCGGTTCGATTTACGAAATCACTAGCGCTCCCAAATCTGGTAGGCCGTCGGATAGTCGTTCTTTTCATCCGCCTCAAAGGTTTCCTCGCTTACCATCCGCCAGCCTTCACCCCATTCCGGGAAGAACACATCACCAGGAACATCGGCAAGGACCTTGGTCAGGTACAGTTTCTTAACCAGGGGCATGGCTTCGCGGTAAACCGCAGCACCACCGATGATAAAGCACTCCGTTTCACCTGCGGCCTCCGCCTGTCGCAGCGCCACCTCCAGGGAACCGCACACGACGCAGCCAGGAGCTTCGAAGGCCCCATTGCGAGTCAGCACATAGTTGACTCGATTAGGCAGGGGGCGACCAATGTCATCGTAGTTCTTGCGACCAAGAACTATGGCGTGCCCAGTGGTAATGGCCTTAAAGCGCTTAAGGTCCGCCGACAAATGCCACGGCAAGTGGCCGTCGCGGCCAATCACATTATTTTCAGAAACAGCAACGATAGCGGAAATAAGCATAAAAACCTCGTAGTAGCCATGAGTATTGAGTTTTGAGCCTTGAGTTTATATAATCGCGCCAAAGGCGCCTTATCTTAACTCATTGCTCACAGCTCATCACTGACCACTGATTAAACAGCGATGGGAGCCTTGATGGTCGGCCACGGGTCGTATTCCGTCAGCTCGAAGTCCTCGAACTTGAACTCGAAGAGATCCTTGACTTCGGGGTTCAGTTTCATCACCGGCAGCTTGCGGGGAGCTCGGCTCAGCTGTTCCTTCACCTGTTCAAAGTGATTGGAGTACAGGTGCGTATCGCCGAGAGTATGGATGAATTCGCCAGGCTCATAGTCGCAAACCTGCGCAAGCATCAAAGTCAACAGCGCATAAGAAGCGATATTAAAAGGAACTCCGAGGAATGTATCGGCGCTACGCTGGTACAGCTGGCAGCTGAGCTTGCGCTTGCCGCTCGGGCCTACGCCGCCCACGTAGAACTGGAACAGGCAATGGCAGGGCGGCAGCGCCATCTTGTCCACCTCAGCCACATTCCAGGCGCAAACCAGATGGCGGCGGCTGTCGGGGTTATTCTTCAAGCTGTTCACAAGGTTCTTTATCTGATCAATGTGGCCGCCATCCGGTGTAGGCCAGGAGCGCCACTGGTGGCCGTACACCGGTCCCAGGTCGCCATTTTCGTCGGCCCATTCGTCCCAGATGGTCACCTTGTTATCGTGGAGGTACTTGATGTTGGTATCACCCATCAAAAACCACAGCAGTTCATGAATGATAGAACGCAGGTGCAGTTTCTTGGTGGTAAGGCAGGGGAACCCCTGGCTCAGGTCAAAACGCATCTGGCGGCCAAATACGCTACGGGTACCGGTACCGGTGCGGTCGGAGCGATCCACGCCGTTATCCATAATGTCTTTCAAGAGATCGAGATACTGCTGCATAATTAGTGAATAGTGATTAGCGATTAGTGATGAATAGCGAAATAATTTATCATTAGTAGTAAGCTACTTATCGTTCGACATTTGCAATTCATCATTGGCAAAGATGTCTACGCGCTTATAGGTCTTGGCGCCTTCCACTTCCTTGACTCGAAGCAGATCGTTCACCGCCTGCAGAATTAAATCCTGAGTGTGGCGAGGTACGGGCTTCTTGCCCAGGCGAGCCTTCTGCACCATCTTATGGTTCAAGTGTTCCGGGTTCATCTCCACCACGTCGTGATTGGATGCACCCACTTCTGTCAAAATTTCATCAAGCTTTGTCATGTTGTAAAAATACAAAAAAGAACCCCAGGTTTTCACCTAGGGCTCAAAGATTCAGAACCTAATCAGATTACTCTGCAAAGGTGCTTTCGCACTTGGTACCGTCGTTATCCGGGGTAGCGAAGTGCATTTCGATGCGGCGGTTCATTTCGCGGCCGTCAGCAGTAGAGTTGTCGTCTACCGGGCAGCTGGAGCCCAAACCGATAGCCTTGATGCGCTTCTTGTTCACACCGGCCTTGGAGAGTTCCTTCATCACGGATTCAGCACGCTGCTTGGAAAGCTTTGCATTGGTCTTTTCCTTACCAACGTTATCGGTATGACCCTGGATAACGATGTTCAGGTCCTTATACTCTTCGGTATTCAGCTTCTGAGCGATGCTCTTCAGAATCTTCTTGGCGTTGGATTCGAGAGTAGCCTTACCAGACTTGAAGGTTACGCCGTCGAGCTTTTCAACAGCCTTCTTCGGGCAGCCGTGGCCGTCGTCACCCGGAACATCCGGGCAGCGGTCGATGCCGGAGCAAACACCTTCGAATTCCTTCATGAGCTTTCTGTTGGTCACCCATTCGGAGCAGATACCGTCGCCGTCAGCATCCGGTTCTTCTTCTGCCGGGCAGCCCTTATTCCACTTCGGACCAACTTCGTCTTCGCAGCGGTCATAACCGGTACAGATGTCGGCAAACTGATCGAGGAGCTTCTGCTTGGTTACCCACGGAGAGCAGAGGGAGTCACCATCCGGGTCCGGATTATCAGCCGGGCAACCCTTGTTCCATTCAGGACCATTTTCAGCCGGGCACTTGTCAATGCCGTGGCACATAGAAGCAAATTCCTTCTGCATACCCTTTTCAGTTACCCACGGAGAGCACAGGCTGTCGCCGTCACCATCCGGATTATCCATCGGGCAACCCTTGGCGAATGCTTCACCAGCTTCGGTCGGGCACTGGTCAACACCGGTGCAGATATCATCATACTGATCCTGCATACCCTTTTCGGTTACCCACGGATCACAGATGCCATCGCTGTCGGAGTCAGGCAGACCCAGCGGGCAGCCTTCGTTGTTGGCCGGACCAAATTCGGTCGGGCACTTGTCGATACCCTTACAAGACTTTTCGATGAACCATTCCTTACGGATCTTTTCATCTTCGCCAGCCTTTTCGAAGTAGTAGCCCATCTTCTTTTCAGTTACCCACGGGTCGCAGATGCCGTCGCCGTCAGCGTCCGGATCATCCCACGGACAACCCTTATTGGCCTTGGTACCAGCTTCACCCGGGCACATATCGTAGCCCTTACATACGTCGGCAAATTCGTTGGCAACACCTTCGTCAGTTACCCACGGAGAGCACATACCGTCACCATCCGGGTCCGGCTGCTTGGTCGGGCAACCATTGAACTGTGCGGAACCAGCCTGAGCCGGGCATTCATCGATGCCTTCGCAGACATCCTTGAACTTCTTGGTCATCTTCTTCTGGCTTACCCAAGCGTCGCATACACCGTCCTTATCCGGATCCGGGTCATCCAGCGGGCAGCCATCTTCGCCTTCGCCAGCTTCGTTGGGGCACTGGTCAATACCTTCGCAAACTTCGGCAAATTCAGACTGGAAGCCCTTTTCGGCAACCCAGGAGTCGCAAACGCCATCTTCGTCAGCATCAGGATTGCCAAGCGGGCAGCCCTGGTTCAAACGGTGACCATAGTCATCCGGGCACTTATCTTCATCATCCGTCACGCCATCGCCATCGCGGTCCTGAGCCAGCAGGAAGCCGCTCCAGGTGATACCACCGTAAACGGTGTATTCCGGATTTACGCGGATGCGGTCAACAGTGATGCTGTTCTTTTCAACAATCTTGTCGCCCCACTGCACCATTTCCGGGCTGCGGTCGGCATTTTCAAGCACCATCACGTTGGGCAGGTAGTTATCGCCACCCAGGTAGTAAGAAGCACCGATGTGAATATCCATGCCGATGGGCAGATGGAATACCAGAGCGCCAGTCAACTGCTTGGAGTCAAGCTTCAAGAAGCTGCCATCTTCGGTATACGGTGCGGTGTAATCGAATCCATCCAGGTCCATGTCCCAGTAGTATTCTACGAACAAGGAGAGGAAGTCCATGAAGTACATTTCCATACCGCCACTAACGAACGGCATGGACAGGTATTCGTCATTCATGGTCATGCGGTAACCACCGTTCAAATGGAGCAGGAACGGGAACATGTCCATCTTGCCCAAATCCATGGTAACGGCCAAACCGCCACTGATGGTCGTGTTCTTGGTGCCATAGGGCATTGCCACGCCAGTCAGCTTGTTAATGTATTCAGGTTCACGAACCCAGAGGCCCTGCTTCTTTGCATTTGCAGTACCTGCGGAGACGCCACCGAAAACAGCCACGTCCATGGGCTGATCTTCAGGAAGCGGGAAGCGAATCTTCAAATCGCCCCTGAGGTTACCGATATAACCAGCCTTGGTGCCGGAAATTGCGCCCTTGGCGCCCAGAGCGCTGGGCTGACCGAAACGGTCCAGTCCGCTATCTTCAACATTCATCTGGTCATAGTAGACCGGGAGGGTTACACCCACGTCGAAATAGTGCCAGATACCGATAGCGAAGCCAACGTATGCGCTAGCGCCGATAAAGTCAGCAATCGGGCCGTTCTTGAAATCTTCACCGTAGAAGGTTTCGTGCATTGCGTTGCCAGTGACTTCATTGTTCGGGAACATGTCGTTACCGAAGGTTCCGTCACCCAAAAGGGTAAACACCAACTTGGAATGACCAAGGGACTGGGCAGACTGGGTCTTGTTGATACCCACAAAGCCGTGTTTATTTATGGTCTGGGGATGCGCTGCAAAGGCAGTCGAAGCTGCCAAAGCGAGGGCAAGGCCCATAGCTACTTTTTTCATAGCGTCTCCTTGAATGTGGGGTGCTCCAAACATAGCACCCCGAATTAACTAATGCAAATATAGTTTCTTGAAAAAAAGTCATGCAAAACATGATTGTAAAACACACTAAAAAACTTGAGACATTCACAACAGACTGTGAGATAGAACACACTATATTTTAGTAACACGCCCGTAGTGTAAATTACTGTTAACACTAGTCTATAAAATTTCTCTCAAAAATGTGCGGATGCGCTCGACAAATGCTAGAGAACCCTCTCTTGCCGATGACGATATGATCGATTACCGGAATCTGAATCACCCTACCCGCAGCGCACAGCACCCTGGTAATCGCAATATCCTCGGGACTCGGCGTTGACGATCCCGACGGGTGATTGTGGGCAAAGATAACAGAGACGGCGCGGTCCTCGATGGCCTTGACAAAGGCTTCGCGGGGATGTACCGGGGTCTGGTTCACAAGCCCCGTTGTCAATTCATGGATGCGGATGACCAAGTTGGCAGAATTCAAGGTCACTACCACCAGATGCTCCTGTTCCTCGTATTTCATATAAGATAATCGAGAGAGTAAATCCTCTGGGGAGTTGACAGGGAGCGCCTTGTCGCTTAATATATATCGTCCGGAAAGTTCCAGGCAGGCAAGAACCTGGGTGGCTTTCACCTTGCCCAACCCCTTGATAGACCTTAATTTGTTCAAAGAGGGTTTCGTCGTCTCCGCGGAGAGAAAATCAGCGAGGCGTCGAGACAGTTCGAAAACGTCGCAATCGTGGCAGCCACTCCCCAAAATAAGAGCCAAAAGTTCCTCGTTGCTCATGGAGTCGGCCCCCAGAAGTTCCATTTTCTCTCTGGGAAGCATTTTTTCAGATTGAATCGGGTAAAAAGTTTCGTCGTTTATGTTATCCATAGAGTTCCTTTTTTTATCGAACAACTTATATACACGCTTTTTTCAAAATTTTCGACGAACTTTTTTCAAATTTTTTTGAAAATTTTTCTTTTTCGGAGCAACAGGGGTAAAATTCAACCAAAAAGTTCAATTTTACCGATATCAAACAAGTCATTTTTCAACTTTTATCATTTTTACGGCATTTTTTCAAATCATTTCTATGATTTTCGTCAAAACTTCATAAAAAAAACATCCCTTTTTTAAAAATTTCACAAGTCATCTATACCCAATTGTGCACACTTTGACTATATTTCGGTCAAAGTTTTTAAATTCAAACCAATCATAAGTAGGAATATTTATGGCAAACAAAACATTAAGCGGCGCCGAAGTGATCATCGAATGCCTCAAGCGCGAAGGCATCGACACTATTTTCGGCTATCCTGGTGGATCCGCCATCCCCATGTTTGACGCAATCCTCGATTCAAACATCAAGGTCGTGCTCACACGCCACGAACAGGGCGCAACCCACATGGCCGACGGCTATGCCCGTCAAACCGGCAAGGTGGGCGTTGCTCTCGTAACTTCCGGCCCGGGTGCCACCAACACCTTTACCGGTATCTACACCGCCCTCATGGATTCTAGCCCCATCGTTGTGCTGGCAGCTCAGACCACCACTCCGAACCTGGGCAAGGATGCCTTCCAGGAATGCGACACCAGCGGTATGACTTTCGCAGCCGTCAAGCACTCCTACCTGGTGAAGGATCCCAACGACCTTCCCCGCATCATGAAGGAAGCATTCCATATCGCACGCACTGGCCGTCCGGGTCCCGTGCTCATCGACCTCCCGAAGGACGTGACCGCAGGAGCCTGCACCGCTCCCTTCACCGACCAGATGGACCTTCCGGGCTACAAGGTTCCTTCTTACGCATCTACCGAAAGCGTTGAAAAGGCCGCTGAATACCTGAAGAAGGCCAAGAAGCCTTTGCTGTTGGTTGGTCATGGCGCCATGATTTCTGGTGCTAGCCGCCAGGTGAAGGAACTTGCCGAAAAGCTCCAGGCTCCCGTCGCCTGCACTCTTCTCGGTCTTGGAACCTTCCCCGCCGACCACGAACTTTCCCTGGGCATGCTGGGCATGCACGGTACTGTCTACGCCAACAAGGCTGTTCTGGACTGCGACCTGATCCTTTCCATCGGCTCTCGCTGGGACGACCGTATCACCGGTAAGCTTGAAGTGTTCTGCAAGGACGCCATCAAGATGCACATCGACATCGACCCCGCCGAAGAAGGCAAGGTTCTGCAGCCGGATGTGTTCATGTGCGGCGATGCAAAGCTCGTTCTGGAACAGCTGTTGCCTCTGGTTTCCAAGCTTGACACCGCTGAATGGGTCAAGACCTGCCAGACCTGGAAGAAGCGTTTCCCGCTGACCTACCCCAAGCAGGGTGGTCTGCGCATGCAGCACATTGTGCAGACCGTTAGCGACCTTACCGACGGTAAGGCAATCGTCACTACCGACGTGGGTCAGCACCAGATGTGGGTTGCTCAGTTCTTCAAGATTAACAATCCTCGCCAGCTCCACTCCAGCGGCGGCGCAGGCACCATGGGCTTCGGCCTCCCCTCTGCTATCGGTGCAGCCTTCGGCAACACTACCGGCTGGCCCGTTTGTAGCTTCAGCGGCGACGGCGGTTTCCAGATGACCGAATTTGAATTGGCAACTGCAGCCCTCCACAAACTGCCCATCAAGATTTTCGTCCTGGACAACAAGTTCCTGGGCATGGTGCGTCAGTGGCAGGAACTCTTCTACGACCACCGCTACAGTAGCGTTGGCATGGAAGGTAATCCCGACTTCGTAAAGCTTGCCGAAGCTTATGGCATTCCGGGTCTGCGCATCAAGCGCGCAGCCGATGCTGAACGCATGATCCAGAAGGCATTGGACTACAAGGACGGCCCGATCCTCATCTGGTGCGAATGCGAAAAGGAAGACAACGTGTTCCCCATGATTCCGGCCGGCGCACCTCTCACCTCCATGATTACCGAACAGCCCAAGACTCAGCTCGATAAGCCCACTGGATCGACCTAATTGCGGAAAGGAGATAAAAAAATGATTTCTACAGCTCATTCTATTAGCTTGTTAGTTGCAAACCGCCCGGGCGTGCTCGTTCGCATTTCCCTGGTGTTCTCCCGCCGTGGTTACAACATCGACTCCCTGGTCGTGTCCCCCACCTTGGATCCCAACTTCAGCCGCATGAATATCGTGGCTCACGGCAATCCCGAAATCCTGATGCAGATCATCAAGCAGCTGGAAAAGCTGGTTGACGTTGTGCAGGCCAAGGACCACACCAACATGAACGTGGTGGAAAAGGAACTTGCCTTGATCAAGGTTCGTTGCGCTCCCGAACAGCGTACCGAAATCCTGCAGCTCTGCGATCACTTCAAGGCTGTTACCGTCGACATGACCGAGAACTCCATGATCATCCAGATTACCGGCAACTCCGATAAGATCGATGCCATGAAGAGCCTGTGCCAGAAGTTCGAAATCGTCGAATACATCCGCACTGGTAAGGTCATCATGCTCCGCGGTGAAGACAAGACTTAACGAGGCGAGGGTCGCGAAGACGAGTGTTCTTGTCTTCATGACCGAGCCGATGTAAGTCGCAGTACCGAGCAAAGCGAGAGTACTGCCAGACTTAACGAGGCGAGAGATCGTCTAGAGTAATCCGTCAAAAAAGTCCTCGGTGATGAACCGGGGGCTTTTTTTTGCACACGACAGGTTGCTGTATAACAGCGGCTTAAGTAATTATGAGTTACGAATTATGAGTTACGAGAATGTTTTGGATTCTTCACACCTGCGGTGTTCAGAATGACCTGTGGGCGGATTCCTCGGCATGGTTTCTAGAATCCCAGTACGGCTTCGGAGATTTCGTAGGCTTCGTCGGTGCCATCAATGGCGGTGTCGGCAACAAATTCACCCCAGCCATCGCTAGTGCCGCACTCTACTCCCACTTCAAAAGAGGACCACTTGAAGGCGCCGAACACATGTTCAAAGCGCTCCATGATTTCAGCAAAGGTATCCTCGGGAAGGCCTCCCTCCACCACCATGGTTCCGTCCATGGCAAGGAGTTCCGTTTCGGGAATCTCCTCGAAGCGGCATTCATATTCGTCGGTCATGACTTCGTCTACGGAATACCAGTCACCGGTATCCTCGCTTGGCAGTTCCGCCTCGGGGAACTGTTCCATTAAAGCATCATAAAGGGCAGAGAGATCGTCCCTTACCCCGACAAAGCGCATTAAGACGCGACAATCCATTAAATTCTCCTAGTTATACACAATAATATAAATAAAAAAATCGGACTCGCCTAATCGCAAGCCCTTTTAGCGCCAAGGATGAGCGGTTGGACAATTATCAAATATCGCTCATATCTTATTAAAACAAAAACGGACCCCAAAGGAGCCCGCATTTGTCTTTAGTGGAGGTGAGGGGAGTCGAACCCCTGTCCAAGATTTCATCCCTGTCCATTCCTACAAGCTTTCCCTTCGTATTTAAGATCTCGTCTGATTCACGCCCAAGAAGGTCGGCGCGAACTTTGACCAGCCTAGTAAATCTCGAGCCCTGCACCCAGGCATTACAGAGCCCTATCCCATATTGCGTCCGGACGTACTACCCAATGGGAGTGGGTCGAGGCCCGGCGTAGCCGCTAATTAGGCTGCGAGTGCGTAGTTTTCTTCAGCACTTATTTTTTTTCAGACTTTTTTACGAGTGCCCTCGTCTGAGACCTCGGCTTGCAACTAACACTTCAGTAACCCTGTCGAAACCAGATCACCCCCAGTAATTAGTAGGATCGGTTCCAAATATAGTAAACTCTTTGATAAAGGGAATATGTTCAATTCAAGATCTGGTTGAGACAGGCCTGTCGAAAAGCAACAAGGCGAGCGATGCGCAGAAACATTTATGTTTCTGCATATCCGAGCCGTAGTGCGGGACGCCGAAGGCGTCCAACCAAGCACCCCGTTGAAGGGTTCTTCTGATGTGGTGCTTTGGTGAGACAGGGTTCCCTGTCGAAGAGCGCGCTAAGCGAGAGTCGCGACAGCAAGCTAGCTTGCTGGCATGACCGAGCGAAGCCGCGGACGCCGTAGTATAGCAAAACCCTCCCTTCAGGTCAAATTTGTCAAAAAAAAACTCCGTTTTTTTCACGGAGCTTTCCTTACTTTCATTCATCCACAAAAAAACGTCTAAAACATCTTTTTCGCATTTTCCAGCGCAGCGATCACCTTGTCGCACCAGGCGTCGAATTCAGAATCTTCTTCCTGCAATTCGGGATGAGCAAGAACGTTCTCGATGGTCTTGCGAATTCCCTGATCAAAGCGGGTGGTGGCGCAGAAGCCAGGCACAGCCTTCTTCAACTTGGAATTGTCAAAGACTACAGAATTCGCCTTGTCTCCAATAAGACTGCCGGTAAAGTCAAAGCCCAGCGAGTCACCTACGGCAGCCAGAAATTCAGAGGCTACGTGAACAGCCTTCAGTTCTACGCCCAATACATTTGCGATGCTTTGGTATACCTGATTCCAGGTGACGGTTTCGTCACTGGTAATCTGGAAGCTTTCACCGATGGCGTGGATGTTTCCCATAAGGCCTACGAAACCCTTGGCGAAATCGCTGTTGTGGGTCATGGTCCATAGGCTGGTTCCGTCGCCGTGAATGATGACAGGCTTGCCTTCTAACATGCGCTTGGCCACCTGCCAGCTTCCCTTCTTGCCGTGAACACCCAGAGGAATGCGGCGTTCGTCGTAGGTGTGGCTGGGGCGTACAACAGTCATGGGGAAACCATTTTCGCGGTACATGCGCATCAGGAATTCCTCCCCCGCTATCTTGTTGCGGGAGTATTCCCAATAGGGATTTGCCAGAGGCGTTCCTTCGTTAATACGGTAATCGGAAAGAGGCTTCTGGTAGGCGCTGGCAGAACTGATGTACATGAACTGCTTGGTCTTGTCCTTGAACAGGCGGTAGTCACGCTCCAGGGCACTGTAATGGAAAGCGATAAAATCGCAGACCACATCGAAATCCAAGCCGGCAATCTTTGCAGCTACATCTGCTTCGTCGTAGATATCTGCGGTAATCTGCTTGACGGCGGCAGTACCATCCGGCAATTTTGCATCGGGCAAGTCTGCCGCACTGCGGTTGCCGCGATTCAGCAAATACATTTCCCAGCCCTGTTCTACAGCCAGGCGAGTGATGGCCATGCTAATTGTGCCAGTTCCACCGATAAATAAAGCGCGCATAATTAAAGCCGGCGCCTTGCGCCTTTGAGTTACGAGTTTTGAGAAATGAGCTATAGTTAGGCGGCGAAGCCGCGATTATAAATACTCATAACTGATAGCTCACTACTGATTCCTAGACAGTTGCCTTGGCTGCGATTTCGTAAATAGCAGTTACGTCGGCAGCCTTCAGCGGCATAAAGCCCCAACCGTCACCCGGGTTCAGACGCTTCACCATGGTGGGAATGTCTTCTACCTTGGCACCCAGTTCTGCAAAGTTGATGGGCATGCCGATGCTCTTGAGGAAGCTGCGGAAGGCCTTGATGCCTGCCTTTGCGGTTTCGGAGGGGTTTTCGAAGTTCATTGCGCAACCGAATACGCGGGTAGCCATCTGGGCGAAGCGCATCACGTTGTGGTTCATGACATATTCCATCCAAGAAGGCATGATTACAGCGAGGCCCGCACCGTGAGCGCAGTCATACTGTGCGGAAAGTTCATGTTCAATGGCGTGGCTGTTCCAGTCCTGACCGCGGCCTACACCCACAACGTTATTGTGTGCTACCATGCCTGCCCACATAATGTTGGCGCGAGCTTCGTAGTTGTTGGGGTCAGCAATGACACGGGGAGCTTCCTTCACCATGGTCATGAGCACAGCTTCGCAAAGGCGGTCAGTGATTTCCACTTCGGGAGTGTTGGTAAAGTAACGTTCAAAGACGTGAGCCATAATGTCGGTAACACCGCAGGCGGTCTGGTATGCAGGCAGAGTGCAGGTGAGAGCCGGGTTCAGCACAGAGAACTTGGGGCGGATGCAATCACCACCGGCACCACGCTTCAGCATGCCGTCTTCCTTGGTAATCACGGAGTCGCCGGAACCTTCGGAACCTGCAGCGGCGATAGTCAAAACGGTACCTACGGGCAGGGCCTTGCTAGGAGCAGCCTTACCGCAGTAAAAATCCCAGAAGTCGCCTTCGTAGACAACGCCCATGGCAATTGCCTTGGAGCTATCGATGGTGGAACCGCCACCAACTGCGAGGATAAAATCTACGCCTTCCCTCTTGCAAAGGTCAATGCCTTCGTAAACCTTGGAATCCACCGGATTGGGATGAACACCGCCCAGCTCCACAAAGGGAACGCCGGCTGCGGTCAAAGAAGCCTTTACGCGATCCAGCAAGCCGGAACGAACTACAGAGCCACCACCAAAGTGGACCAAAACCTTGGATCCGCCGTGTTTCTTTACCAATGCGCCGACTTCGTTTTCGCGGTCGCGACCAAATACAAATTCAGTGGGGCTGTAAAAGTTGAAATTTTCCATGACGGAGTCCTCTTGTTTAATTGTTTCTATATAAAGATATATCAAAAAAGCCCCTCAAGGGGGCTTCTTTGTATACAAAATTGTTCACTTTTGTGAACAAAAATGGCTAGGGGATACGTTCACCTTACGCAATATTTAGGGACTGTTCGCGTATGCATTCCACTTCGTTCTTGAGTTCGATGGCAAGGGCTGCAATTTCTGCGCTCTGGCACTTGGTACCCAAGGTGTTGGCTTCCCGGCCCATTTCCTGAAGGATAAAGCCCAGGTTCTTGCCCTGTGCGCCACCTTCCTTGAGGGCGTTAAGGAACAGCTTGTTGTGGCTCTTGAAGCGGGTGATTTCTTCCTTGATGTCCAGCTTGTCGGCCATGATGCAGGCTTCCTGAAGAAGGCGGACTTCATCGATTTCGGTATCGGCCAGCAAAACGTTGAGGCGGTCGCGGAACTTGACCTTCCAGTTTTCAATACGCTGAGGATCCAGAACTTCAACCTTGGAAAGAACATCATTCAGATGGTTTACGCGGTTGGTCAAGTCGGCAGCTAGATTTGCACCTTCCTTGGCGCGCATTTCCGTCACCTGGTCCAAAGCATTGTCCAGTTCTGCAGCCAAGTGCTTTTCCAGGGCTTCGTTATCGGAACCGCAGTCGGAGAACTGCAGCACTTCCGGCAGAGCCAAGATGTGTTCCAACTTGATGTCGCCAGAAACGCCGAACTTAGCCTGCATGGCCTTGGTAATGGCCACAAACTTTTCAATGGCAGTCTCGTTGTAAGAAACAGGAATGTTACCTGCGGTGCCTGCACCCAAGGTAACGCTGAAAATCACGGAGCCACGAACCAGTTTTTCCTTAATCTGATTCTTGAAACTGTTTTCAAGATAAGCCAAGTTCTTAGGAAGCTTGCAGCTAATATCCAAGAAACGATTGTTAACGCTACGGACTTCAATTACGCAAGAGATTCCATTGAACATGGATTCGCTCTTCCCAAAACCGGTAATAGATAAAATTGCCATAAATAGAAACGCCCGCCTTGAGGTTAAACTTTCTTTTTGATGGTTGCGATTACGTGTTCCGCGCCAAAGTTCTTGAGGCCAATCCCCGTAAGGACTCGGCTCAGCAACTGGTCGTTCTGGAACGTCATATTTTCAATGGCGAAGCCTTCCTTTTCGCAAAGGGTGTGGAAGTCCTTTACCGTGAGCAAGCGAATGTTCGGAGTGTCGTACCATTCGTAAGGCAGTTCCTTAGACTTAGGCATACGACCGTGAAGCATCAGGGAGCCGCGGGCAGACCAGTGGCCGAAATTGGGGAACGACACGATCACACGCTTAGCCACGCGGAGCAGTTCGTTGAGCAAAGCCACGGGGTCGCGAATTTCCTGAATGGTGCGGTTAATGATGGCGTAGTCGTAGCTTCCATCCTGAATGTCGGCGATACCGCGTTCATCCAGGTCGCGCTGGATTACTGGCACATCATGTTCAATACAATCCAGAATATCCTTCATGTTCTTTTCGATGCCCATGCCAGTTGCACCCTTGGCACTCTTCAGGTAATCCACCAGTTCACCGCCACCGCAGCCAAGGTCCAGCACGCGGGCGCCGTCCTTCACCAGGGAGCCGATGAGTTCAAAATCCTTTTCGTTATGGAACACCGGAATAGATTGGGTTCCCTGCTGGGCCACAATCTTACTGTCCAGGAAACGGCCCACAGCCTTACCCAACTCTCCCACTTCAATCAGGAAGCCGTCGTGGCCAAACTGAGTATCCATTTCGAGGCTAGTCACGCACTTGCCTGCTGCAATCAAGGCGCTGGTAATGCGGCGGGATTCATGCGGCGGAAACAACCAGTCGGTACTCAAGTTTACATTCAGAACTTCTGCTTCGATTCCCTTGAAAGCATTTTCCAAGGAACCGTATTCCGTTTCCAAGTCGAAACAGTCGGTGGCGTGAGCAATATGCAGGTAGCTGTTGGCGTCGAAGCGATCCACAAACTTGCTGCCCTGGTAACGCAGGTAACTTTCCAGCGGATATTCAAGATCGAACGGAGTGCTGTAAGTGACCTTGTGATTCTTGTTTTCGTGATCCTGGGCGCGCTTAAACTTGATTTCCATGCCTTCGGCGCTGAGGTACGTGATATGAGCGAGCTTTCGAGCGTTTGCCAAGCCAATGTCGGGCTTTACCGGCTGATCGTAGTAATCGCCGTTGTTGAAATTCGGATCCTGTGTGATGATGTCACGGGCAACAACTTCGAACCCAAGAGCTTGACTGCTGAAGCGGGGCGAAGTCGCAATGATTATGCAGCGTTTCACCAATTCGGGATAGTAAATAGACCACTTCATGGCCTGGAAACCGCCCATGGAACCGCCCACCACGCAGAACATCCCCTTACAGCCAAGGCCGTCAAAGAGTTCCTTTTGTGCGTGGACCATGTCACCGATGGTGATGGTGGGAAATGTGCTGCCGTAGGGCTTGCCTGTGCGGGGATTAACGCTAGCGGGACCTGTGGATCCCTTGCAGCCACCCAAAATGTTGCTGCAAACCACAAAGAACTTGTCGGTATCGATTGCCTTGCCCGGACCAATGAGGGCGTCCCACCAACCGGGTTTCTTGTCGTCGGTGGAATAGTAACCAGCCACGTGGGCATCGGCGGTCAAGGGGGAACATACCCAGACCACATTATCGGCAGCCGCGTTCAGCTTGCCGTATGTTTCGTAGCAAATATCCAAAGCAGGGAGAGTCTTGCCATTTTCAAGCATAAAACCCATGTCACCAAAATCCTTGCTAAAGGTTTGGGTAACGACGGGACAAAGACTTCCATTATGCAAATTTTCACTCATACGCATAAATATAGAAAAGCGGTAGGAAATCGAGATTCCTACCGCATCGAGTTAAACTCGTTTTCCTGTCCACCCAAGCTTTTCACGAAGGGCGCCCACAAATCCCGTATGACGCATGCGAAGGAAGGTGGTAAAGGACTTGCTCTGGGTCAGAACCACATAGTCATCGGGTTCCAGAGGCACACAAGAACGGCCATCGAAAACCAAGTCCAAAGTCTTTCCCGCAGCAGGGCGCAGCACAAGATTCTTGTCGGTCAAAGACATCACTAGAGGACGCACAGAAAGGCTGCTGGGAGCCACCGGAGTCAGCACCACCGCGTAAGTTGCCGGATGAATAATGGGGCCACCTGCGGCAAGGTTGTAAGCAGTAGAACCCGTGGGAGTAGAAACCAGCAGAGAGTCTGCCCAGTATTCCGTATATTCGGTACCGTTGTAGGCAACGTTCACATTTACCATACGTTCTGGAGCATGAGCGCGCACGTGGACTTCGTTAAGAACGGTCTGTTTAGAAATGCATTTCTTGCCGTGATAAACCGCGGCATCAACCATCATACGTTCGCGGGTAGAAAAGTCTCCTGCCAGCAAATCGTCAAGAGTCTGGGAAAGAGCCTTTACGCGAGTTTCTGCGAGGAATCCGACGTGGCCTGCGTTCACTCCAAGAATGGGGATGTCATGACCCAGGGCGATATGGGCTGCAGAAAGCACAGTGCCATCGCCGCCAATAGCCAGCAACAAGTCCGCTTTCTTGATAGCAGATTCCTTCACTATCTTGATGGGCTTTTTCACCAGTTCCTTCAAGTTTTCCATGGCGATAAGGGAAACCTGAGGATGGGCGCATCCCCATTCCGATATGGTATCCAAGGCAAGTGCCAAATCAGGGCTCTTGTCCTTCCAACCGATAATGCCGATGGTCTTGAATTCCATTTGAGTCGCCTTTGTTAACAACGCGGTTATTCGCTTTTTTCTGCGGTGATAGAAGCGGCTTGCTTCAACTTTTCCAAAATGCCCGGGAACGTAGCCTCCACCACTTCGCTGTGTCCCACAGGATCATCGTTCTGCAGTGCGATGGAAAGTACGCTGAGGGCAAGTCCCATCTGAGGATTTTCACCTCCATCAAAATCGTTGCCGTTGACTACAGTTTCCAAGCCACGGATTACGAGGCCGTCATCGTAGACGCCCACTTCGGCACCCGTCTTGCGGAGATTTTCTGCAAGAACTTCGTTTAGGGGGCGCATCTGCTTGCGAATTTCCTTGGGCAGACGCAGAATGGTTTCGCCTTCGGCAAAGCATGCAGCCACAGCCAACATAGGATATTCTTCGATGCCTGTGGCAATGGCGTCTTCAGAGAATCGACGGCCCTGCAAGCGCTTTCCAGAAGCCAGCGGAAAAACTTCGATATCGCCGTACACGTCGCCAAAACGTTCGCGGCGGCTTACCACCTCGTAGCTTGCGCCCATACGCTTAAGGCATGTCAACGCACCTGCGCGGCTGGAATTCAGCTCCACGTTCTTGATGCAAACGGTTGCAGTCTTCGGGATGTTACCAATAGTAGCAAGCAACACCAAAGCCATCGCTTCGGTGGTATCGCCGGGCACATAATAATCGCGAGCGGTGATCACCTTGGTTTCGGAAAGTTCCGTGAACTGGGTGCGTTCAATCTTTTGACCGCGGGCCATCATCATGCGACGTTCCAGCTCGGTGAGCTGTTCCATACCACGCCCCTCGTACTTCAGGTTCACACCAAAGTACATGAGCATCTTGGTCAGCTGATCGTGTACGGTAGACTTTTCTTCGAAGGTGGTGTAACCATAGCAAATCAAGTGGCGCAGCAACAAGCGGTTACGCATAATGTACGCCACGTTGCCCAAGGAATCCTTCTTCAAGGCAGGATCTTCAACCGCAAATGTGAACGCAAACTTGGCGGCCTCATCGGTTACAGGCTTTACCTTGAAATACTTCAGGAGCAATTCTTTGGCAGCGGCAACCTTAGCAATACCAGTCTCGTCGGATTCAGCGGCAAAGGTGTAAATCTGTTCGCTATCCTTAGAAGCAAGAGTCCACAGCATGACGTTGCGGGCTTCGCTAAAGTCCATGGGCAGCATAGAGGGCAACTGGTACTGGAAACCTTTTCCATCAAGCACCAACTGGTGGCCCTGCAAATTGTAATTCAAGCCAAACTCCCTAAGAACATCAGCAAAGGGTTCGGCGTCGGCGGCCCAAACAAAATCCTCGAGAACAGTACGGCCATTCACCAACAGCGCCATCACAAGCGCCAGGTCCATACGTTCGCGATCAGGGTTCAGCAAAAAATCCATCGACGTTTCCTTTATTAGCGTTCCTTAACGTCGTAATCCAATACACCTAGAATCTGCACCGCACGGCGGGCTTCTTCGGGAGTCTTAAAAGCAAGCAACAAAGTACCGGCTACATTTTCGCGAACCTTCATGAGTTCAATGTCGCGGATGTTGAGGCCAGCATCGGCCAGAGGTTGCAGCACATGGAGCAATGCACCAGGCACATCCTTCAAAGGCACCGTAATTTCACTAAAGGCGGCAGCAGCGTTTCGACCCGGGGTAAAGAGACTGGCGCGGCCATCGTTGCCGCCTTTGAATACGGTTTCAAGCTTTGTGGAGTCGTCATCGGCGGCAGGCTTGCCATTTTGCACCACCTGCAGAGCGTCCATGGCCTCGATGGTCTTATCCAAGCCTTCACGGACTTCGCGGAGGGCGCGGACAGTTTCGCTGCGGTTGGTGACGGCAATATCATGCCACATGTTCCAGCCAGAAGCAGCAATGCGAGTCATATCGCGGAAGGCGCGACCGGCATAGTGCTGATAGTTGTTGCTGACCAGGCGTTCCGGCAGGCTTGCAGCCAAAGTGGAGCTCAACATCTGCGGCATGTGGCTTACCCAAGCCATGGTCATATCGTGATGTTCCGGCGGGAATACCACGGAGTTTGCCCCCAAAAAAGAAATCAACTGGAGCAAAGGCTTGTAAGCAGCCTCGTCGGTGCCTTCGGGCGGGCACACGAACCAGTAGGCGTTTTCAAAAATTGAAGGATCGTTGTATTCCAAGGTGCGCTTTTCGGAACCTGCCATGGGGTGGCTGCCTACAAAGCAGAAGGGAGCCGGCAGCTTGGAGCCAGCCTTGCAGATTTCAACCTTGGTACTACCGATGTCGCTGACCAAAATTCGCTTGTTCGGGTCCAGAGTTCCTTCGGGAATCTGGCTCAAAGCATCTATGGTCTTCAAAATGTGAAGAATAGGAGAACACAGCAGAATCAGTTCGGCGTCCCTGGCCCAATCTACTGTTTCATCGTAGCCGAAAAATTCGTCGGCCAAATTCATGTCGCGAGCTCGCTGCAAAGTAGAAGGGGAACTTACCGCACGAATCTTCACTGGCATGCCAGCCTGTTTCACAGCAGCGGCGATAGAGCTGGCCAAAAGACCAAAACCAACGAGGGTAATGCGTTCCATGTTAATCCTCCACCTTGCGGGTTTCGATCATAATGGTCTGGAAAATATTCTTGATGGATTCTGAAGTCAGGGGGCCATTGGTCATGGAACCCACACGTTCCAAAACAGCCTGTTCACGAGTAGCGTCGAAAACGGGCAAGCCCTTTTCTTTTTTCAGCTTTCCAATTTCAGTAGCGTAAGTAGCTCGCTTATTCAGCAAGTCGATAATTTCGCCATTCAATTCATCAATACGATTTCGCCAATCTTCAATTTCCATATTGAGCAATTTAAAAAATATCCCCCATCACATTATGACAGAGGAACAAAAATTCGCCTAACCAGGCATGTTTTGGGTAACACCAAGGCGAAAGTCAACTATCGCATCAGCGGTCCGTACTCATCGAAAGCCCTTTGATTTGCCTTTAAATTATTGCCATCCCAGTCTAGGAGAGCAGAGCCCCATTCCCCGTAACTGGCCGGTTCCCAAAAGAACGCTCCCAAACCGCGAGGAACCTGCGTCATGATTTGGTGCGTTGCAATGCGCGAACCGTCAAATCCATAGAAGTTTTTTCCTGTGCCACCGTTATACTCGGCAATGAGGAATTCCAGATTCGGATAGCTGCCGGCGAGACTTGTAATTAGGCTTTTCCAGGTATCGGGAGTTCCATGCTGATAGGCAGTGTAAGCGGAAAAAGCCATCACATCAGGAACAGCACCTTCGGTCTTGATAATGGAGTTCATCCACCAATTTACCGTTGCCCCATTTTGAGGGCTTTCGATGTGAAACACAGTCTTTATGTTGTTCGAAATTTTCTTGACAGCACGGACCCCCGCCTTCAAATACTTTGCGGTATTGGCGATGCCATTGGGATTTTGCTGCTTGTTCATGATGCCATTGACATTGTTGCTTGCCAGCGCTACGTTGTCGCCCCAGCAGTTGGTACCGCTTGTAGGCAAATCGCGGAGCATGCCGTTGGTGATTTCGTTACCCACCTGGACCATATCAGGCAAGGCGTTTGCGTTCTTGAGAGCGGTAAGCAAATCCAGCGTGTAAGCTTCGACGGAATCGGCCATGGCATCGGAATTATTCACCTTGCGCCATCGTTCTGGAATGATTTGGGTGTCAGGGTCAGCCCACACATCGCTGTAATGAATGTCCAGCAGGAACTTGAAACCTGCCGCCTTTACCTTTTTTGCATAGGCGATCACATGTTCCTTGTCGCCAAAGGCTTCGCTGTCTTGGCCGCAGCCAGCGGCTGCATAGCCGAACTGCGCCTTGGGACTTACGAAGGTCTTTAGGCGAATGGCGTTGAAGCCGTGATCTCGAAGCAATTCGAAGATAGTCTTCTGGGAGCCATCCACGTCAAAAATTTTAGTGCCGTAGGATTCGTATTCCTGGAACTTCGAAATATCGGCACCAATCAGATAAGGGCTGGGGTTTACCGCGGGGCGAGAATCGCTAGAAGGAGGCGGTCTCAGAGAAGACGAGGATCGCGGAGGCACCTCTATTGCACCCGAACTGAGATGAAGTTCTATTCCACTGGACCTGGGATACAACTCGCCGAAATAAGCAGAATCAAAACTGACGCTGGACGACGAAATTTCAACGCCTTCTGAGGACTGCGGCGTTGTCGAGGAAGACCGCGGCGGGACATCTACCGAAGACGAGACCGGGGAATCCAAGAGGAAATCCTCTACGGACGAGGAAGAGAGCGTTCCTGCGGACGAAACCGACATATCTGACGCAGAAGATACCGGAGCATCCGAAATCGACGGCGTCACAGGATCATTCGAAGCATCTCCGCAACCAAAAAAATGGAACAGGCCAAAACAACCTGCAACTAATACCCAACACTTTTTATTCAAACCCATACCCTAAATTTAAAATAAACTTCAACAATCGTATGTTAAACAAAGTAAAAACATCAGTCCTTCACGCAGCGAACAGAAAATGCACGACTATCGATAAAAGCCGTCAGATTGAGTACGCTGTTTTTATCACCGGTAAACAGCCAGAAATTCGCCTGATGGGGATCATACGTTTTCTGTTCGGAAGTCCAGAACCTCGCATCAGTTCCGGCTCCGTAAAAGCCATCATCCCCGTATCCAGCACTGTCAAGCTGAAAGAGACCGGAAGGCAAAACAGAAAAAACAAATTCGTCAGAACCGTTTCCGTCATCGTACCAACCGCTTTTGGATTTCAGCGTGTTCCCAGCCTTTGCGGATCCACCTGCCGCCAAAAACAGGGCGTGCCATTCTTCCACGCTAGGCAAATGCCAGCCTTCAGGACATACCCCGCGTATGGATTCCTCCAGATGGCAGGGGACACCCGATCCGCAGCCCTTTCCACCCTTTAAAAATTTTGCAGCGGAATCTATTGCAGCAGACCAGAGATACAGACGCCCATACTTGGCACAGGAATCTGCGGAATTGCTATAGCACCAACTAGAAGAATCCTCTTCGACGGTGCGCTGCAGGTAAGCATAGTTCAAGTTTTCCGCCATCCAGATTTGGGAGCCAATTTTTACAGTCTTGTATACTTGATTGTCGCGGGAATCCACAAGTTCTCCGAATACTTCTTCCGGAGCCAATTCCAAATTTTCCGAAGAGGAATAGGAAATGGCTTCGCTAGAGGAAGATTTACCTATTTCACTAGAGGAGGATTCGTCTTTGGCAGAAGTTGAGGAGCCATCATCGCCGCATGCGGTAAAAAAGATTGCTGCGTGTGTTACAAAAAAGAATCCCAAAAGGAATTTACCGAGAAGATTATTTTTCATATTGTCCACCCCGACATATTTCTCAATGTCAATATAACTTTTTTGAGGGAAAATGCCCTGGTTAATTCAAGGTTCCGGCAACATAAAAACTATCTTTTGACCATGACTCTCTGGGAATTGCTTACATCCGCCGACGTGCAAGAATTTGTACAGTCGTCCATCAAGAAGAAAATGGACGCCTTGCAGGTTTCTACCGCTTTGAATAAGGCCGGATTCAGCAACGAGGAACGTGCCGCCATCATGGACTACATGGGGCTGGTGCCGAAGTTTAGAGAGAAGTTTTTTGGCGATGCAGGCAAGAACAGCAGAAGCAAGGACTGCGCAAATAAAGAGTGCGCAAAGTTTTTGATTTGCGACAAGCTGGCTCTGGAACAGTCCACCGCCCAAGACATTGGCCGTTGGAAATCCAACTTGTGGCCCAGCGGCCCGGACGCCCAGGGCAAAAAAGTTCACGACCTTTGCTGCGGCATGGGAGGCGACAGTTTCTTTTTGCCTACGGAACTCGAAGTGGTCGGCGTGGACCTGGACGAAAATCGACTGTCCATGTACAACTACAACTGCCGTGTGATTCGTGGGGAAAACGCGGGAATGGTTGTGCATGGAGACGCCCGTACCGTAGGGGCTGACGACGCATCAAACGAAAATCGCGCAGTAGAAAATCGTGCAGACTATTTCACCATCGACCCGGCACGCCGTGCCGTGGATGGAGAAAACCAGCGGGACCTCCGCAACCTGACGCCAACTTTCGAAGAAGTAATCGCCTTAAGCAAGAATTATAAGGGCGGCATGGCAAAGCTGCCTCCCGGCTACCCCACAAGCGAAGTTCCCGATGATTGCGAAGTGGTTTATCTGGGTTCCCATTCCGACTGTCGCGAATGCCTGGTGCTGTTTGGTGAGCTTGCAAAGAATCCGGGAAAAGTCCGCGCCGTGATGGTGGACAAGACGGGCGATATTGTCCGCGATGCAAACGGCACTCCCGCGGAATGGTTCGGCACTTTAGCAGAAATTCAAGCTGCCTCCAACAAGGACGCAGAACACGAGCTTCCCGGCTGTGAACGCAGTTTCCGTAACGCCACCAGCGAAAGCGATTTGCCGGTGGGATCCGTAGAAGAATTCATTGCTGAACCTACGGCACTTTTGATCCGCAGCCACTTGTTTGGAGCGGTCGCAAGGAAAGCCGTTCCCGACGCTCACCTCATCTCCGAAGGAATCGCTTACGTAAGTTGCAGCCAGCCCTTGCCCTCCCCCGCTTTTGCAAACTTCAAGGTTCTTGCCCATTGTGAAATCACCACCAGCGCAGTCCGCAATATGCTTAAGGAATTTGACATCGGCAAGCTGACCATGAAGCTTCGCGGCGTCAAGCTGGACCCCGATGCTGAAATCAAGCGCCTTAAACCTAAGGGCAAGAAATCTGCGATTCTCTTCTATACCCGAATCGCAGGCGAAAAGACAGCAATCCTCGCAGAACGTATTTAAACAAAACAACTATAAAGCCTATGTCTGTAAAACTGGAAGAATCCTGGCTGAGCCTTTTAAATGATCAGTTTGACCAGCCTTATTTTAAGCAAATCAAGGAAAAGCTTTTGCAGGAACGCGCTGCAGGCAACGTAGTCTATCCGCCGGGATCCAAGATTTTCGCTGCATTAGACTTCTGTCCTGTGGATAAGGTGAAGGCAGTCATCATCGGGCAAGATCCCTATCATAATCCGGGGCAGGCTCATGGTTTGTGCTTCTCGGTTCCCATGGGAATCGAACCGCCGCCTTCATTAATCAATATTTTCCAGGAACTTCAGAGCGATTTGGGCATTACCCCGCCACCTCACGGTAACTTGGAAAGTTGGGCTCAGCAAGGCATCCTTCTGCTGAACGCCTCCCTTACGGTGCGCGCCCATCAGGCGGCAAGCCACGCCGGTATCGGCTGGCAGCAGTTCACCGACACAATCATCCAACGTCTTTCGGAAACCCGCGAAAACCTGGTGTTCCTGCTTTGGGGAAGTTTCGCCATTAAGAAGCAGGTTCTCGTTGCACCCGGTCGTGGACACTTGATATTAACGGCCCCCCACCCCAGTCCCCTTTCTGCTTATCGCGGATTTTTTGGCTGTAAGCACTTTAGCAAGGCAAACGCCTATTTGCAGAGTAAGGGGCTGGAACCTATCGACTGGAGTATTTGAGGCTCGAGGTGCGAGGTTCGAGGCTCGAGCTTAGATTTTTTGAGGCAAAACTGAGTTGCGAAAGCTACCCCCGCGTAGGAACCAAAAACAAAAAAATTTCTATTATTTAGAGCATGAATCAGAAGAATACATTTGCACGCCTCGTGCTCTTCATTGTACTCGGCCTCGTGATTGGCGGCGTCCTGGGTGAATGCCTGGGAGTTCTGTTCGGTCAGCTCGGCGAATTGATGAACGCTGGTGGATATAACAACATTGTCCACAATTTCTTTGTTTCATCCTTCAACTTTAATCTCGGTTTCCCCGACAAGCCGGCGCCCATCGTTCTTGACCTTTACTTGGTGAAGTTCGCCATTGGCGCAGCCTTCAAGATTAACGTGGTCAGCGTTATCGGCATGGTTGTCGGTATCTACATTATGAAATGGTCCGGAGGTGGACGTTAATGCTCACTATTGAAGAACTCCAATCTAAGCTTGCAAGCGGCGCAACATCCGCAGTTAAGTTGGCAGAAGAATCTCTCGCCAAGATTGATGCGACTAAGAATTTGAACGCCTACATTTCTGTGCTCAACGAACGTGCACTGGAAAAGGCGGCAGAAAGCGACAAGCGTCGTCCCGAAGGCAAGAGCTTGGGCGCCCTGGATGGCATTCCCGTTGCCGTGAAGGACAACATGTGCCTCACCGGTACCCGCACTACCGCCGCCTCTAAGATCCTTGAAAACTTCGTGGCGCCCTACACCGCAACCGCCCTCGAAAAGCTGGAAGCCGCCGGTGCCGTGATCGTCGGCAAGACCAACATGGACGAATTCGCCATGGGTTCTTCCAACGAGACCTCTTACTTTGGCGCCGTCAAGAATCCCCTGGACGAATCCCGCGTGCCGGGTGGTTCCTCCGGTGGTTCCGCCGTTGCCGTTGCCAGCGGTACTGTAGCTTGCGCACTTGGTTCCGACACTGGTGGATCTATCCGTCAGCCGGCAGCCTGCACTGGCGTCGTCGGCCTGAAGCCCACCTATGGTCGCGTTTCCCGTTACGGTCTGCTGGCATACGCCAGCTCCCTGGACCAGATCGGCCCGTTCGGTTCTACCGTGGAGGACGCAGCAACTCTGCTTGGCGCTATCTGCGGTATCGACCCCCATGATAACACCACCAGCACCCGCCCCACCGAAGACTTCTGCGCTAAGTTGAACGCAGGCGTTAAGGGCAAGGTCATTGGCGTTCCTAAGGAATACTTTGGCGAAGGTCTGGACGCTGAATGCAAGGTCGCTATCGACAACATGCTGAAGAAGCTGGAAGCCGAAGGCGCTATTCTCAAGGAAGTAAGCCTCCCCAATATTGGTAACGCAGTTTCCAGTTACTACATCATCGCTACTGCAGAAGCCAGCTCTAACCTCTCCCGCTACGACGGTGTCCGTTATGGCTACCGCAGCAAGGATGCTCGCAAGCTCATCGACTTGTATTCCATGAGCCGCAGCGAAGCCTTCGGTAAGGAAGTACAGCGCCGCATTCTCTTGGGCAGCTACGTTTTGAGCGCCGGCTTCTACGATGCTTACTATGTTCAGGCTCAGAAGGTTCGCCGCCTCATTACCGACGACTTCAACAAGGCCTTTGAAGAATGCGATGTGATCGCCAGCCCCACCATGCCGGGTCTCCCGCTGAAGTGTGGCATGAACGAAAGCGACCCCATGGCTGTTTACCTGAGCGATATCTACACCGTTAGCCTGAACCTGGCCGGTCTTCCCGGCGTTAGCGTTCCTTGCGGTGTGGCTGGCGGATTGCCCGTTGGCCTTCAGTGGATTGGCAAGCCCTTCCAGGAAGCCGATCTGCTCAGCGTCGCTGCAGCTACCGAGAAACTAAACAAGTAGCAAGCGAGTGTCGCACAGAAGAGCTTGCTCTTCTGTATGACCGAGCGCAGCGATTGACGCCGAAGGCGCTCACAAGTAGCAAGCGGGTGTCGCACAAGACGCAGGTTGCGAGTTGCCGCAAGACGTGGGTTACCTCTGATTAGTCGCCGGATACCCGCGAGTTGCAGCAAGATGCGGGTTCGCCGCCCCCACAAAACGGCATACATAGTTTATTAGATAAGGATTCGCCCTCTCGGGGGGCGGATCCTTTTTATTTAGATGATTGAGCTGGCAAGCGGAAATTACCTATAAATCAAACATTACAACGCGATTTATGGGCAATTTTTCAAACAAACTAACAGCAAAATAGAATAGTAAGCAGACCAATCTCCATTTTATACCCATAAGCCGACTTTATAGGGTTTGTTTATGGGTAATTAGATCAAGCCCCTGAAAAACAGAAACAAAAAACACCACCCATTTACCTATAACAACATTCAAAGCATTTGATTTATAGGTAAAAAGCCACACCCTTACCCTATTATGTTCAATATCAAAGAAAATTTAGACGCAATCAACAAGCAAATCACCAAACTTTTGCAACACCTTCCCAAAGTAAAACCCACGCCCGGGACATTGAGAGTAGCCCACAACAAAGGTTGCCCGCAATTTTACCACATGATCCAGAAAGGAGACACCAACGGGACATACATTCCAAAATCAGATGCGGAACTCATTACGTCCTTAGCGCAAAAAGACTATAACGAAAAGAGCCAGCGCATCCTCAAAAAATTGCAGAAGCAAATCAATGCATTTTTAAGGAAATTTCATCCAGAGGAATTCTCTGCGCTACATACGAAACTTGGGGTTCGTCGCGATTTCATTACCCCGCTGATTTTAACAGACGACGAATTCGCAGCGCAATGGCAGGCCATCCCTTACACAGGAAAGTCTATTTCAAGCGATGTGCCGCAACTCATCACCTCACGGGGAGAACATGTGCGATCAAAATCCGAATGTATCATTGCAGATACGCTAAATCGCCTAGGCATACCTTATCGCTACGAGGCTCCGCTCAAAATCGCCATCAGCGATAATCCAGATTCCAAAAGCAAGCGCAGCTCACTAAAACACGCCGTCACTTTCCATCCAGACTTCACCTGCTTAAACAAACGCACCCGCCAGGAATTCGTCTGGGAACATTTCGGCATGATGGACAAACCAGACTACGCCCACAACGCGGTGGAGAAAGAACGTATATATGCAAGTGCGGGCTTTATTCCAGGCATAAATTTCATCGCCACCACCGAGACAACGGAACTTCCGCTGAACAGTAAACATGTCGAGCAATTAGCAAAAAAGCTTCTTCTATAAAGAGGTTCACTCCTATGCAAGCGAACCTTTCAAATCATAAAGTTCAATAAAATGTTTATTTCTAATTTTGTATATATACCTTATGCGCCGTTTGATTTTCACAATTTTTTTTGCATTTGCAGCATCGCTCTACGCCCAGAAGGACAAAAGCCGAGCTGTTCTAGATGACAATTTAAATTGTCTACTGTTTGAAGACTGCAAAAATGCCAGCTCCGATTTGCAAGAAGCGCACAAACGCAAAGCCTTCTGCAAAGAAAATACGGTCCGTCTCAACATGCTTATTCTTGACGACTACTTCGTTGTAAGCCAGCAGGAAAATGGCAAACTCTACCCCGACACCATCGTAACGAAAATCTATTCTTCAGACGCAATCCGCGTTCTTCCCTTGTGGACCCGTGTCTATGGTGTAAAGCAAGCCTCTCCCGATTCGATTCTTAGCATTCTGAAAGGTATGTACCAGCAAAACAAAGGCAAATCGGATCGGGAAGAACTTCTTATCTCCTACCCCCTTCAGGACAAAAGCATCTACGATTACAAAAATTTTATCAGCGCCATTAAGAAAATCGGTTACACCAAAATTCGCCTTGTAGGATTCAACAATGAATTTGATGCAGAAGTCTATAAAAAGCTTCAACTTCAAAAGTATAGCGAAAAGCAAATTGAATCCTGGGAAAGTTCAAAGAATCACTGCAATTGGGACTGGCTTAGAATTGTGGAAAACAAGCTAATATTCGGAAAGCAAATAAACCATCATACAATCAGCGATCCTGTAATAGAACCAGGTCATAGATCTTTAGCTGGAGTCAAAGACATTCTTGTCAAACAGCAAAGAAAGCTCGTCGCAATTCAAAAGAAATTCAAGAATAAACTATCCCGACTTAAGGATGTGAAAACTCCAGAACATCCCGATGCAGATGCGCAAATAAAAGTCACTCTTAAATTTATCATCGCTCCCGAAGGAAACATTTCCAAGATGGAGATTATTTCTTCAAATTCTCAGAACGAAGAATTTGACCAGAGAGTTTCCGACGAAGTTTCTAAATGGATTTTTGAAAAAGCGGAGCACCCCACAACATTGACTGTTCCCTTCAAATTTGACAAGGACTAAAGAGGGCTTAAGCAATGAGCAAGGTTTTAATTCTCGTAGGTAGTCCTCGCGTTCACGGCAACACGGAACTTCTGGCAAACGCATTTGCGGAAGGTGTCCGACAGCAGATTGCGCAACAGTTCGATGCAAACAATTTGTCACCTGCGACGCGACCCGCGGAAACTGATCCGCAAACAAACGGCGTCGGGACCTCGCGTCACGAAGTGGAAATTCTAAATGTGGCCCGCATGAATATCGCCCACTGCATCGGATGCAATACCTGCTTTACCCGCGAAGGCAACGCTTGCGCCCGCCACGACGACATGGACAAAGTATATGCAGCCCTTGCCCAGGCAGAAGTTCTTGTGATTGCCTCGCCGGTTTATTTCTACGGAATCAGTTCCCAAATGGCAGCCTGTATCGACCGCCTGCATACACCTCTGCGAAACACATTCCACATCCACAAGGCCTGCCTGCTGTTGTGCGGAGCGGCGGGACTTCCCAACCTTTTTGACGCCATCACCACCCAGTACGAAATGGCCCTGAAATTTTTTAATATTCAGGACTGCGGGCGCGTCCTGGTACGAAACGTCAAGGACAAGGGAGACATTATAAATACAGATGCACTTGAAGCAGCGCATAAACTAGGTTCCAGCATTTAATCAAAACGCGTCGTCATTCCCACTTGACCGGGAGCCTCGCATTCAACAAATTTTATATTCCATCGCAAAATAAAATCGCAGAAAAATGAAGAACTTCAAGAACTACATCTTTGACTTGGGAGCAGTCATTGCAGACATAAACACACAAAGCGCGTTGGACGGTTTCCGCGCCCTGAGCGTTCCTGAAGAAGAACTGCGTTACGATGAAGGTCCAACTGCAAAAATTATGCAGAACTATCAGCTGGGGCTTTTGACTACCGATGAATTCTGCGACGCAATTATTGGCAGAAGTGTCGCCTCGATGAAACCGACTCGACAGCAAGTGGCCGACGCCTGGAACACCATCATCGTCGGCATTCCCCAACAAAAGATTGACGCCCTACGCACCTTAAAAAAGCGGGCAAACGTTTACCTCTTGAGCAATACCACCGAACTCCACTGGCAGAAATGTCTCAAGCAGGTCATCCGCTACATCGCAGCGCTCCAAACCCGCGACGCAGCCAACCCGACGAACAACTCGCACGACGCTACCAACCCGACGAACGACACTTATGACGCTGCCACACCAACGATAAATGCATCCAACACAGTCTTCCTGGACGACAACCTAGCCAACGTGCAATCCGCAATGAATTGCGGCATCAGCGGCATCCATGTCACCCCCGACTACGACTGGATAGCAAATTTAATCTAAGCTTTCTCTGTTATTTCTTACCACTGAACCACTGGGGTGAAGGCGACAATATCTCCAATCAAGCCGCGAGTGGCATAATCCCAGTCGCTACCGGTTACGTCAATCGACCTCAGTGAAGCCTTACCTTCCTTTACACCATAGGCAAGAATCTTCCCGGTCTTTGCATCATAGAAAGCATACTTGGCTTTAGCCTTAAAGAAATTATACGCAGAGACGCCACTATATGGAGTAGTCTGCATGGCCTCAGAAGCCTGGTTCCCCTGAACCGTCATATATTCCTCCGATTCACTTCCAAACCAGATATTGCTCAGCACAAGATAAACATCGGCACCATCCATATTCGTATAAGCGGGTGCTTCAAAATCCTTTTCCCCCAGTTTTACAACCTGAACGGACATAGCACTTGCATCCACCTTTTCTATGGATGTCTTGACTTTTTTTCTGGACTCCTCATTTATCTTTTCACTTACAACATTTTCAAACCACTTGCCGAGATTATCCTTATATTCAGGCAAGCCATCTGTCAATTGTTTTGGATTACTAATCGTAGGATCCACATACACAACCTTCACGCTTGTTGGTTGTTCGGTCCAGGAAGAATCCTTGAAATAAGTGGGAGCAGCGCAGCCCCAGAACAACAAGGAAATTACAATTACAGAAATAATTGACTTAAGCATTCTAACCTCCAAAATGTAATGCTACTCCAAATCTAGCAATAAAAGACTAAATTTGCCTTGTGAAATTCGAGAAAGACTCTTTATACATCTGGGTAGGCGGAAGTTGCGATTACAGCCACAAGGAACGGGCCGGTGGCGGAGCCTATATTGCGGAAATTTTCGAGGCTCCGCGCGTTTTTTCTTCTAACGAATCGCGAAAATCTTCGCCCAACGAAAAGCGAGATTCATCTCACGCACAGTCCGGCAAAGTCATCGACACCTACACCACCGCAGATTTCAACACGAAAGAATTCCAGATGATTTTCAGGGTCATGGATCATGCGCTGGAAAAATTCACAAGCCACATCGGAACCAAGGTAGGATCAATCGTTTTTCTCACCAACGTCCAGTACATTCAAAATTACCCGAAGCCCGAAAACGTTGAAATCAAGATTCTCCCCTATCACAAGTTTCCGCGACAGAAGGAAGTTCACGACATGGCTAGCGACGCCATGCGAAAATTACGAGACGGGTAGTCTACGGTTTCAGCAGCAGCTTATTATTTGTCTGAAGGCCGTCGTTATCGAATCGCACGGTGGGATTCTTTCCGCTCTTGAAAGCCTCTTCGCTTTCGTAGATAGAAAGAGCCACAGAAACGCCCGGCAGCGCCGCCACGTTTGTCTGCCTTGCGGGCACAGAACTTGCGAAGGAAAATTCCTACACCATTTCGTCCTTGAAAGTTCCCTTCGGAACAGCAACAGTCTTTCCCAGCTGTTCCAAAACTGCGCCGGAACCATCCACGAATTCCGCAACCATGTAGATGTCAAAGAAGCAGGGCGCAATACCTGTATTCTTTACGGTGATGTTCAAGGTGTTCACTGTTTCCATGTCGCCAGTCACAGACAGCAATTCAGCCTGCTGCACCATAAAGTTGTAGCCAATCACATGAGTCAAGGAATCAGCCAAGTCCTTATGCTCGTTGTAGATCTGAAAGCCGCAATCGCTTTCCTGTTCCAGCACATAATAGGTCAGATGCGCCGTGGTAATTTCATGAACCCAACGTTCCGGAGTCCACCTCATGTAACTCTTGTTGTCAAAGGACAGCATTGCCTCGTAGCTGCCAATATTTTCCGCAATGGTTGGGAGGCCAGCCTCGTAAGCACGCACCAGGGAATCAGCAGTTCCCGGAATTCCGATAAAGCCGTCATCGCGCTTGGTAATTCCAAGGCTCAAGGCGTAGGTGTAGATTTCGCCGTAGCCATCAGAGGGCAAGGCCAGCAACGTCTTCTTGAATACAGAGGCGTAATGATCCAGCAGTTCCTTCTGCACATTCAACGGCGGCATGTCGCTACCATCCAAGTGGGAAACGTGCCATTCGCCCCATTCCCCGAAGGTACGAACATCAATATACTCCAAGCGCGGATCGCCGTCGTACTTTGCAGCTAGTGCAGTTGCAAAATCCTTGGCAGCCTTCATATAAACAGGATCGTCCCATCTGGGAACCTGGGCACGAGCGCCGTTATCTTCAAAGATGGCATAGTCCTTCTGGGCGCCTTCTTTGTAAACCCATTCCGGAGTCCAGTCGTATTCACTTGCAGGCGTATTATTGCCTTGAATGTAGGAAGGAGAATAAGGGAATACACGCAATGCATAGCCCAAGCCATGTTCCTGAAGAACGTTCAGCAAATCTTCCAGCTCGGACCAGTCGTAAACACCTTTAGCCGGGTTCAGCTTATCCCAGCGCTGGTAACCGGAGCCGTATGTAATCAAATTCCATGCGCCATTCTTATCGGGCCCGAATCTAAACTCAGGAACAAAATTCCAGGCGCCTTCGGTAAGGAGGGTAAAGCCCTTGTGAGGATTAGGCAGCGGGCCCTTGAAAGGCTTGAGGGAATAAGAAATCCTTGCAGTAGTATCGCCAAGAATCGCGGAACTTGATGAAACGTCCTCACTGCTGCTGGATTCCGCGGGGACATCTTCAACAGACTCTTCTGCAGAGCTGCTGGACACGGCGGAACTATCAACAGTTTCATTCGCCGAACTAACAGCAATTTCACTGGAGGAACTTTGGAGTGAACTTTTTTCTGAGGAACTTGAAATTTCATCAACAGCGCCGGTTCCGTTTCCTTCATCACCGCAAGCAACCAATCCAAGGGCAAAACATGCCGCTAATCCAAACAAAGAACTCTTGTTCATTCTAACACCTTTTACTTTGTTATGAATATAATAAAACTTATCCGTTTTTGATCATAATTTGTTACCAAAATAAAAATGAGTGTTCTCATAAACATGATTTTATCCGGACAAAAAAAATCCCGCTGCAGCTCTAAACTGCAACGGGATTTTTCAAAGACTTGATCCTTCGACAAGCCGCTTCGCGGCATGCTCTGGATGACACGGAGAGCGGCCTCTCAAAGTTCGCGACCGCCCTACGTCTTAACGTTTGGGAATTAACCTTCGGAACGGTAGTTCGGGGCTTCCTTAGTGATGGTCACATCGTGGGGATGAGATTCACGGAGGCCAGCACCAGTGATGCGTACGAAGGTTGCCTTCTTGTACAGTTCGTCCAAGTTAGCAGCGCCTGCGTAGCCCATAGCAGAGTGGATACCGCCCAGCATCTGGTAAACGGTGTCGCGGAGGAGGCCCTTGTAAGGAACGCGGCCTTCGATACCTTCCGGTACGAACTTGCGGGGTTCCTGAACGCCACCCTGGAAGTAACGGTCTGCAGAGCCAGCAGCCATGGCGCCCAGAGAGCCCATGCCACGGTAGCTCTTGAAGCTACGGCCATCGGCGAGGATTACTTCACCCGGAGCTTCTTCGGTACCAGCAAACATAGAACCCACCATCACAGCGTGACCACCGGCAGCCAAGGCCTTCACCATGTCGCCAGAGTACTTGATGCCGCCGTCGGCGATGATCTTGACGCCAGCCTTGCGAGCAGCCTTACCACATTCAACGATGGCGGAGAACTGCGGGTAACCCACACCAGCCACGATACGGGTAGTGCAGATAGAACCAGGACCGATACCCACCTTAACGATGTCGGCACCGCACTTGGCAAGTTCAGTAACAGCTTCGGCAGTGCAAACGTTACCACCGCAGATAGTGAGCTTGGGATATTTCTTGCGAACAGTCTTCACCATGTTGCGCACGCCAACGTGATGGCCGTGAGCAGTGTCGATGATGAGCAGGTCAACGCCAGCTTCTACGAGAGCTGCGACGCGATCCAAAGTATTTGCAGAAGTGCTAACAGCGGCACCCACCAGCAACTGGCCGTTCTTGTCCAGGGCTGCAGCCGGGTTGTTTTCGCGCTTCAGGATGTCGGTCATGGTGACCAGACCCTTGAGGTTGCCAGCGTTGTCCACCAGCGGAAGCTTTTCGATACGCTTTTCAGCGAGAATTTCCTTGGCCTTGGCAAGAGAAATCTTCGGAGATGCGGTGATCGGATTCTTGGTCATGACCTTGCTGATCTTCACAGACATGTCGGTAACAGTGCGAAGGTCGCGGCTGGTAAGCATACCCACCAGCTTGCCCTTGGAAAGGATGGGGAAACCGCTCACCTTGTTACGGGCGCGCTGTTCGAAAGCAGCGGAAACCGGCTGATCGGCATCCAGGGTCACCGGATTGGTAACGATACCGGACTGCCAGCGCTTGACCTTGCGAACTTCTTCGGCCTGTTCTTCGATGCTCATATTCTTGTGGATGATACCGATACCACCCTGGAGAGCAAGGGAAATAGCCAAGGGAGCCGTAGTCACGGTGTCCATAGCAGCACTGATGATAGGAATGTTCAGCTTGATGCTGGGAGAAAGCTGGGTGCTTACATCAGTCTGAGCAGGGAGCACAGAGGATTCACCCGGAACCAGCAATACGTCGTCAAAAGTCAGAGCTTCAGGCAAGATTTTCATATTAGACCTCTTTATCTTTTGCAAACCAATTATAGAAAAAGTGATTAGTGGTTAGTGGCTAGTCGTCAGTAAAAATGCAGAAATAAAGGCTCTTTTTCAAAGGGGGCGGAGCCCCGCCGTCAAAATCAGGCATTTCTTCGTAGAATCAATTTCCTCAGTTTTTCTACATTAGCACACAAATGCAAGTCATCTATCATTTGCCAGGTCTCTTTGAATTTCAGGAGCTGTACAAGCTCTTTTTACCGCTGTTCTTTGAGCATCGGGAATTCTTTTACGACTGGTGCGAAATCGGCTCCATTTACGGGGCGCCCGCCGATTGCCTGTGGGGCGGCGGTCGCGTAGGCTTTGGCTCCAGCTATAGCGACAGCGACTCCGATGAACTTTTAGAAATGATGTCCAAGTATGGGATTTCTGCAAGGCTGACGTTCAGCAATTCCTTGCTGCGAGAAGAGCATTTGGCAAACAAGCAGTGCAATGAACTCTGCGAAAGGTTTGCGCGCGGTTCCGACCACAGCAACAGCCGCAACGATTCCAACACCCCCGCGAGCCCTGTGAAAAACGGAGTCATCCTTCATTCCGACTTGTTGCTGAACTACATCAAGGAACGCTACCCCGCCCTTTACGCCGTTTCTTCCACCACGAAGGTCATCACCGATTTCGACGAATTTACCGCCGAGTTGAATCGCGAAGATTTTCGTTACGTTGTTCCAGACTTCCGTCTAAACAAAAAATTGCCGCAGCTCGCCGCACTGAGCCAACAGCAAAAAGACAAGGTGGAATTCCTTTGCAACGAATGCTGTTTCTTCGGCTGCCAGGAGCGCAAGCGCTGCTACGAAAGCGTCAGCCGCAAGGCCCTTGGCGAAGATCAAGACAAGATCAGCGACGGTCGAGGAAACTACACTCACCGCTGCGCCTCCCCCAACGCCCACGAAGGCTACATCTTCTCCAAGGCCATGAAGAACCCTGGATTCATCGGCATCGACGACATCCAGAAAACCTACATGCCCATGGGCTTTCGCAACTTCAAAATAGAAGGGCGCAGCCTCGGCAGCGCCCTGATTCTGGAATTTTTGCTTTACTACTTGACGAAGCTGCGGTACCAGCTGCAGGTTCGTGAAGCAATTTATCTGGACAGTTCCTTGGACCTGTTCTAATAAGTCCGACATTGTCGGACGTTTCCCTACTTCCCGTTATAGCGTTCCATGCATTTTTCGATGCCGAACTTGAAGTAGCATTCCACAAGAGCCGGGACCTTTGAAATAGCTTCGTCAAATACAGGACGATCCTCGGGCGGGAACTTTGCCAAAACCCAATTACTCAAGTCAAATTTCGGCGGGCACTTGCCTACGCCAAAGCGGATTCGGGGGAACTTGTCGCCGATTTTTTCGATGATGTTGCGAAGGCCATTCTGACCGCCGTGACTGCCATTGGCTCGGCAACGGATGCGCCCCACATCCAGATTGATATCGTCGCTGAAAACAAGCAGCTGTTCCGGCTTGATCTTGTACCAGGTCATCAGCGCCTGTACCGATTCACCGCTCAAGTTCATGTAAGTCTGAGGCTTTGCAAGGAGGCAATCCTGGCCGGCGATGGACACCTTCTGGGTAAGAGCCTTGTGTTCGCTCTTCCAGTCGTCACTGGCAGCCAGTTTATCGACGGCCATGAAGCCGGCGTTGTGGTGAGTGTTGGAATACTGTGTTCCTGGATTTCCGAGACCTACGATCAGATACATAAGACTTGCTTCTTTTCCCTAAGTTTTTTATCGTTCCATGTTTAAGTTCAATCGCATTATTTCATTCTCCAGCGATTTAACTCCAAGCGCCATTCAGGAAGCCATTCGGCCTTGGCTACATTTTTCGACAAGAGATCCATCGCCTCACTCTTGTCATAGCGAGCAACTCCAGAAACATCAGCCAGCAATGTGAAATAAGTTTCGCCCTCGCAAGAGGAGCCCGACAAAGAAATGGTTGTCGAGCACTTTACGCCCATACTGACGTCTGCACACTTTGGGGTTCCTTCACTAGCCGTAAGCACGATGCCACCCGAGCACAAACCAGTCAACACCGTAAAATTCTGAGAAACCACAGAAAAAATATTCCTTTCGATTTCCGTTTTCGGTGTTGCAAAATACATTGCGTAACTGGAAAGGAACTGGGTAAAATCCTCGTGCATATAGGCATAATCCGCCTCGGCGCTTTCCGAGACCTCATCCTTTGGATTTCCAAAACTGTCCAAAACATTTCGAGTGGCGACAAAGCGAATATAAGCAGCACGGGCCTTCTTGTATGTTTTGTTTTTCAGCAGAGGATGAACCGCCCCCTCATAGGTCTTAGCCATCAGGTGCAAGGAATCCTGCAACAGTTTTGCTCTGAAGGAGTAAGGCTTCACGGCGTTTTCACGCGACATGCAAACAACAACTCCCGTTTTTTCATTCTGTGTGATCGACGCTTCAACCCTTGCATCCTGAGCATTTTCCAGACGTGTAAATACCCTGGAATTGATATCCAAGCTAGATCGCAGAATTTCATTCCCCTCTGCATCAACCGTTTCTGATTTTTTCAGTGCCGTAGCCGCGACAACAGAGGCTTGGATCTGAGACGCCAGATCCTTTTGCGCAATCAGCTGCGCTGCCTGCGGAGATTCTGCAACCCCCTGCCCCCGTAGATCCGTTTCCTCAGGGCAAGACAAGAGCCTCAATCGTTCATGCAACGAGTCCATCTTCGTCTTCGAAGACACTTCTACACCAGTCTTATCACCGGCGCAAGCGCAGATTAAAAGCGCAGCTACGGCAATCAGCAAAGGACTAACAAAAATTCTAATGTAACAACTCGGCTTCATGGACTCCAAATTTACCAAATCATACGACGGTCCAATAAATATAACAACACGCTACATATCAAATCGAGCTGTTCCATAACAAAGGGTACAGAGACGATAAAAAAGAACCGCTTCGCGGTGAGGCGAAGCGGCACTTAAAACCGATTAGGATTTTGCTAAGGAGCTTATCCTTATGCGTCTTCCTTACCCTTGC
>JAZLKH010000045.1:0-7430 GCA_045597545.1 Fibrobacter sp. | reverse complement strand
CCTCATCCAGGCTCCCACCATTCTTCTTCGTTGGATCATCGGTAACCTCCTTGGCGCATTTGCTGCTTACAAGCGCGGCATCTTCGACAAGGTGTTCTTCCCGGTTGCCATGTTCCTGAACGGCGTGCCCTACTTCGTGTTCGGTATGCTTCTGGTGGGGCTCTTCTCCATCACTCTGGGCTGGTTCCCGGCTGTGGGTAACATGAGCCCGGATATCTCCGAGTTCAGCTTCTCCTGGAACTGCTTGAAGAGCGTTGGTTGGTACTACATCCTCCCGTTCTTCTCTTGCTTCCCGATCCTTCTCTCCGGTCAGGCTACCGGTATGCGTTCCATGTCCATCTATGAACTTGGTACCGACTACATGAAGTATGCCAAGTGGCTGGGTCTGCGCGAAGGCCGTATTATTAGCTACGTTTTCCGTAATGCAATGCTCCCGCAGCTCACCGGTCTTGCCCAGTCCCTTGGTGCAATGGTGGGTGGCGCACTCATTACCGAAATGATCTTCTCTTACCCGGGTCTTGGCATGGCTATGCTTGACGCTATCAACAAGCAGGACTATGCAACTATCCAGGGTTGTACCTTGATGATTTCCACTTGCGTGCTTCTCGCTAACTTTGCAGTGGACGTCTTGATCGCTGTCTTTGACCCGCGCGTTAAGGCTGGTCTCCAGATGGGAGGTAAGTAATTATGGGAAAGCTCTTTAGAAACCTTCTCAAGTCCCCGATGTTCGTCATCGGTTTGTCCATCTTCGTGATCACCATGTTGATCGCCCTCTTTGGACCTGTGTTCTACAACGTAGATACTCACGCTCGTGACATCCTGGCCGGCCCCTACGCTGGTTCCAGCTCCGCTCACTTGCTGGGCACCGACCATCTGGGTCGTGACTACGTTTCCCTGCTGATCGAAGGCTTGGGCAACTCCCTCTATGTGGGTTTCCTTGCCGGCGTCATCGCAACTACTCTCGGTGTTCTTATCGGCCTGTATGGCGGTTTCCGCGGCGGCTGGATTGACGAAGTCCTGAACATGTTCACCAACCTGTTCATCGTTATCCCGCAGTTCGTGATTCTCGTGCTCATCAGCTCTGCCTTTAAGGATGGCCGCTCCCTGACTCTTATCGGTGTGGTGATTGGCCTTACCGCCTGGAGCTGGTCTGCTCGTGCTGTGCGCGCCCAGGCTTCCTCCCTGCGTAGCCGTGACCATATCTCCCTGGCTCGCATCAACGGTGCAAACACACTGACCATCGTTATCAAGCACGTGCTCCCGTACCTGCTTTCCTACGTGTTCATGGTGTTCATCATGCAGGTGTGCTCCGGTATCCTTTCTGAAGCTTCCATTTCCATGATCGGTCTTGGCCCGGTTGATACCACCTCTCTCGGCATCATCCTGAACCAGGCTAAGGACAACGGCGCTCTGGCAGACTCCATCTGGATTGCATTCCTGCCGGCAACCATCGTTGTTACCTTGACTGTGTTCGCCCTCTACCTGATCAATACTTCCATGGAAGGCGTCTTTAACCCGCGTCTGCGCAAGTAAGAGGTAACGAAATGTCTGAAAATGTATTTGAAGTAGAAAACCTCGGCCTCTATTACTTGGGTCGTTTCGGCGACAAGACTCACGCTGTTACCGATGTGTCCTTCTCCATGAAGCAGGGCGAAATCCTCGGTATCGCAGGTGAATCTGGTTGCGGTAAGTCCACTCTCGTGTCTGGCCTTATGGGCATGTGCATTCCGCCGCTGTATCCCGAAAAGGGTGATGTGCGCGTGAAGTCCGGCGACAAGATGGAGTCCCTTATGAACCGCAGCATCGAAGACGTTCGCGCCAACGTGCTGGCCCAGAAGGTCTCCATGATTCCCCAGGGCGCATTCAACGCTCTGAACCCGGTTCGCAAGATCAAGGACATCGCCGCAGACGTTATCGCAGCCCATCAGCAGGCAGGCAAGAACCTCGACAAGGCTCAGATTTACGAAACCTTGCGCAAGCGTTTTGACCTGTTCGGCATGGACACCGACCGCGTTTTGAACTCCTATCCGATCCAGCTGACCGCCGGTGAACGCCAGCGTTCCGTGATTGGTATCTCCACCCTTCTGAACCCCCAGATGGTGATTGCTGACGAACCTACTTCCGCTCTGGACGTTTCTACCCAGAAGGAAGTGATCTCCATGATCTTCGATCTCTTGGACAAGGGCATCTTCAGCACCATGATCTTCATTACCCACGAACTTCCGCTCCTGTACCACGTGGCCGACAATATCGCCATTATGTACGCCGGCGAAATCGTGGAAATGGGTACTGCGGAACAGGTGGTCAAGGATCCTCGTCATCCCTACACCCAGGCTCTTATGGGCGCTATGCTTTCTACCGAAGCCAGCCAGCGTACCCGTCATCCGGAAGCTATCGAAGGTGCTCCTCCTAGCCTCAAGAACAAGATCGTGGGTTGCCGCTTTGCAGACCGCTGCAAGAAGGCCTGCCCGGATTGCAAGAAGAACACTCAGAACATCCGCATTGTGGGTGGCCGTCAAGTGAGGTGCGATTATGCTGTCTAATAAGCCCGTTGTATTTTCTGCCAAGCTCATCAGCAAGGGCTTTGGTGCCGGCAAGTCTCTGAAGTCCGCTGTTAAGGATGTGTCCTTCGACATTTACGATGAAGAATTTATTTCCATCGTAGGTGGTTCCGGTTGCGGTAAGTCCGTGCTCGCAAAGATCATGCTTGGTCTTTACGAACCGACTCGCGGTCAGTTCCTCTATCGTGACAAGCCCATCAAGAACCTGAAGGACCACTGGAACGAAGTCCAGTCCGTGTTCCAGGATCCGTTCGGCTGTTTCAACCAGTTCTTTACCATTCGTAGCCAGCTGGAAGACGCCCTGAACATCTTGAAGGACAAGCCCAGCAAGGACGAAGTCCGCCGCCGCGTGGACGAAGGCCTTATGGCTGTGAACGTGAAGCCCTCCGATATCGAAGGCAAGTATCCCTTCGAACTTTCCGGTGGTCAGATGCAGCGTATGTTGCTCGCCCGTATCTTCGCCCTTCGCCCGAAGGTGTTGATCGCTGACGAAGCTACCTCCATGGTGGACGCCTGCGTGCGTGCAAACATCCTGGACTACCTCCGCAAGCTGAAAGACGAACTGAAGATGACCGTGGTGTTCGTGACCCACGATATCGGTCTTGCAAACTACGTTTCTGACCGTATCTTCATCATGCACGACGGTAAGATCGTGAACCAGGGTACTCCGGCTGAAGTGTTGGACAACACCACCGAACCCCACACCCTGCGTTTGCTGGACGATATTCCTGAAGTTCACAAGACTGAATGGATCAAGAACAGCCATCGTAGCAAGCGTTAATCGGTTCGCGGCCTGGTGCTGCGCGACTGCCTAAGCTTAAGAATCCCGACCTCTGCGTTATGCTGAGGCCGGGTTTCTTTTTTGGGGTGTGAGTCCCTGTTTACAGAAAGGTACGGAAAATGCCCCACTGGTGTTCTTTTTTGTGGTGTAAAGATTAAATTATAGGTCGTAAAAACAATTCACTTGAACAAGTTGGAAAACATGAACAAACTGAATATGAAGTCTATCGCTGTAGCTCTTGCGGCTGGTGCCTCTATGGCTATGGCCGCGGTCCCCGCTGTAAACCAGCTGGGTTTTGCGCCCAAGTCGGAAAAGCTCGTAGTCGTTCCCGGTAACGATGGCTATCCTGTGGAAGTCCGTGACTTGAGTGGCAAGACTGTGATGAACCTGGACCCGTCCCTGGTGTGGGAATGGGAATACAGCAACGAGGAAGTTCAGATTTATGATATTTCCAAGGTGACCACTCCCGGTACCTATCGCCTGTTTCGTAACGGCGAATACCTGGGTAACCCCATTGTGGTGAGCCCCGATGCCTATCGCGAGGTGACCAAGGCCGCCTTCAAGTGGTTCTACTACCAGCGTGCCTCCATGGCACTGGAGCCCCAGTATGCGGGCAAGTGGCTCCGTGCTGCCGGCCAGATGGATGACAAGGTGATCATTTACGGTACCGATGCTGTGACTTCTGGCAAGGCCGATGCAAAGGCCGTGACCATCAACAGTTCCAAGGGCTGGTACGATGCCGGTGACTACGGCAAGTACATAGTGAACTCCGGCATTTCCGTTTTCACCATGCTGGAACTCTTTGAACACTTCCCCAAGTTTGTGACCGGCCTTAGCTGGAACATCCCCAAGGAGAACAAGAAGCTTCCGGATTTGCTGGAAGAGGTGAAGTACAACCTGGATTGGATGCTCACCATGCAGGATCCTGCCGATGGAGGCGTTTACCATAAGGTGACCACCCTGAAGTTTGGTGGCAGCGTGCTGCCTGAAAACGATGTGGCTGACCGTTACGCCATCATCAAGAACGTGACCGCCACTTTGGATTTTGCAGGTGTCATGGCTCAGGCCTGCGTTATCTATAAGAAGTTTGACAAGGCCTATGCCGACAAAATGTTGAAGGCTGCAGAAAAGGCCTGGGCTTGGGCAAAGGCCAATCCCACCGCGTTCTACAAGCAGCCTGCCGACGTTCAGACTGGCAACTACATGCATGGCGGCGAAGACGGCAAGGATGAATTCCGCTTTGCCGCGGCGGAACTCTACAACGCCACCAAGAAGGCTGATTACATCAACGAGCTTAAGACCAATGCCATGAATGCAAATGGCGCCTGGTGGGGCGACATGAACATGATCGGTGCCTTCCGTATGGCCCTTGCCCCCAAGGTGTTTGGCGACTCCCTGAGCAAGGCTGCAGAGCAGATTGTATTGAACGAGGCCAACAGTCTGCGCGCCAAGGGTGACAGTAGCGGATATCGCCTGCCTATGCATCAGTGGAACTGGAACTGGGGCAGCAACAGCGCCGTGGCCAACAACGGTATCGTACTTCTCCATGCCTACTACCTCACAGGTGACGTAAGTTACCTCAATGGTGCCCAGAAGACCTTGGACTACCTGCTTGGCAAGAATCCCTTTGAAATGTCTTACGTGACCGGCTTTGGCTTCCGTAGCCCCCGTAATCCGCATCACCGCCCCAGCGAAGGCGACATGGTTGACGATCCGGTGCCGGGTATGCTGGTAGGTGGCCCCCACCTGGGTAAGCAGGACATCAACCTGGATGGCAAGGAGCAGTGGAAGTGCCCCAACTATGCTAGCGCTGACTTGCCCGCATTGGCCTACATTGATGACCGTTGCAGCTATGCAACTAACGAAGTGGCCATCAACTGGAACGCCCCCCTTGGCTACCTGGCTGGCGCCTTGCAGGCCATTTACGAGGGCAATTCCTTTATGAAAGGCAAGGGATTGAAGTAATAGATGGATGCTGCGCGGCTTCGGCGGCGCTTCCTGAAAGTTGAGAAATGAGACCTCGTGGATGTGAACCGCGGGGCCTTTTTTGCTTTTTTGGATTATATTTTGGAGAGGAGAGTGTTGAAGTGAAAAAGAGTTTTTTATTTGCTTGGGTTCTGCTGACGTGGATGGTGACTTCATCTGCCTTGGTTTTGCAAGATCTGGATTACACAGACCACAAGCAGACCTTGCCCAATTACGATCGAGGCTTTTATACGCCCCAGGTTCTGCACATCAAGCACAGCGGCACAAAGCCTATAGAAAAGCCGTACGGAAAGTTGCTCCATTTGCGCGCTGAAATTTCGGACTTTAGCAGCAACGCCTGCTGGAAGGATGATATGGCTGAAGGCGGAAAGTCCTGCGGCACCAGCAGCGACTTGACCGAAGAAGCCTTGAACGTTTTGCAGACCAGCTTCGACAACATCCGCAGTTACGGCGGCAAGGTAATTGTGCGCATTTGCTATGATCCTTGGTACAATGGAATTTCCAATGTGACGCCAGCCCACGAATGGGTGCTGAAACATGTGAAGCAATTGGCACCTGTGCTCAGCAAGAATACTGACGTGATTCTCGCCCTGGAAATGGGTATGCACGGTGCCTACGGCGAAATGCATAGCGACACAGCCATTACGTATCCGCGTGTTGCCGAGGCAGCCAACTTGATGCTGCAGAATACTCCGCCGGAACTCAAGATCTTGACTCGTACCGGCAACTACTCCGCGGCGGTTCTTGGCTTTGAAAACTGGGGCGTAGACTTTCATATTGATGGCGATGTTTTCAAGAAGATTGCTGAGGCCAAGGGAGACACCATGTACCGCGTGGGAATGTTCAACGACGGCTATCTGGGAACGCAGTACGATTACGGCACCTGGGGCGCTGACTGTGCGTCTTCCATCTGCCGCGAAGAAGGCGTTGCCTGGCTGGAGAAGTACAGCATCAACACTCCTTACGGTGGCGAGGCCCTTACCACGGCAAGCGGCTACCAGGTGATTAACACGCCTGAGTTCCTAGCCTACGAGGGCTTTAGAACTCACACAAGCTACTTGAATATTCAGTGGAATAACAACCTGATTGATTCCTGGAAAAAGGTGCAGTTCAAGGGCAAGGACTTTGAATACGGCTCCGAAGAAACAGGCTTCAAGTACGTTGACGATCACCTGGGTTATCGTTTTGTGCTGCGAGAATCCTGGTTGCCGGATACGGTGTACGCCGACGGCTTGTTCCGCGCGAAGCTGAAAATTCAGAATGTGGGTTTTGGAAACTTGACAAAAGATGCGAAGGTGTATTTGATTGTCGAAGAGAGCGAAAGGGATTTTGGTGGACTTGCTGTGGAACCAGCAATTGATACTATTCGGTTGACATCTCTTGATTTCAGAAATGTTCACAGCCGAAAAATTGAAGTTTCCAATGGTGATACTACCATGACCTTTGATGGAATCAACGAAATTGATTTGGAAGAAACGCTCCCCATGGTTCATGGAAAGAACGATCTCTATCTTGCTGTTGAGGGAGTGACCTTTGCCAACAATGGAAGCAAGACTCCCTTTGGATCTTATTCGAATCTTGCGCCTGTATACCTTGGCTCCTTTGTGTACGATAGCCGTAAGACCGAGAGTATTGACGTTAAGTTCAGAACTCGCGGCGAATCAAAGTTGCAAACCCGCGTGGAACGTGCCGACCAGAAAATCCAGGTCCGCGATGGTCGCAGTCATTCAAACGCACTCAGCAAAAATCGCGACGGGTCTGGCGATAAGCTGTTCCGAGTGAATGGCGTGACCGTACGATAAGCGAGAATTTAACAAGAATAAAAAAGACTCCTGCTTTTTTGGGCAGGATTTTTTTTGCTGGATCCTTCTCGAACTTAGTTCGCTCAGGATGACACTTGCGAAATTAACCATTCACCAGTTCTACGAACTGACGGCAGACTTCTTCGGGATTGGGCTTGCCAAAAATTGCGGAACCCACCACGAAGACGTTGGCGCCGGCTTCCTTGCAGGCGAGGATGTTGTCCAGCTTGACGCCGCCATCGATCTGGATGTCAAGTTCCGGGCGCATCTCTCGAAGTTCGCGGATCTTGCCCAGGCAAT
>JAZLKH010000044.1:0-22320 GCA_045597545.1 Fibrobacter sp. | reverse complement strand
GAACTGGTGGTGGAAAGTGTTTCCCCTACCCGCGTTCACGGAAACATCTACAAGGGTGTGGTCCAGAAGGTGCCCCCCGCATTGAAGGCGGCCTTCATCGACATCGGTATGGAAAAGGCTGGCTTCCTCCATCAGGAAGATGCCATGGACCGCGGCGCGCTCCTGAGCAAGGAATACGGCGATGATGACGACCAGGGCGGAGTGGCAAAGGAAATCTCCATCGATAAGATTTTGAAGGAGGGTCAGGAGATCATGGTGCAGGTGGTGAAGGAACCTATCAGCACCAAGGGTGCCCGTTTGACCACGCACCTGAGCTTTGCCGGCCGTTTCCTGGTCTGCATGCCCGGTACCAACTTTGTTGGCGTGTCCAAGCGTGAACGTGATCCGGCCAAGCGTCGTGAATTCAAGAAGGTGGTGAAGCGCCTCAAGGGTCGCGATGTGGGCTATATCGTGCGCACCAACGGCTTGAATGAATCTGAATTTGAAATCAACAAGCAGATGCGTGAACTGGAAAGCAAGTGGGAACAGACGAAGTACAACTTCGAAAACCAGCCTGCCGAAACCTGCATCTACGAGGAATCCGATTCCATCGAACAGACCGTTCGCGAATATTTCAGCGATAACACCGACTACGTGTATATCGACAACCGCGACGAATACTTCGCTCTGCGCGACTACCTCAAGATCCTGTCTCCGGACAAGCTGGACAAGGTGAAGCTGTGGAGCAGTAACGAAAGCCTGTTCGAATACTTCAAGATCGAAAACGACTACGCTCGCTCCCTGCAGCGTCAGGTACCGCTGCCCCGCGGTGGTAACCTGGTCATCGAACAGACCGAAGCTCTCGTCTCCATCGACGTGAATACCGGTCCCAAGGTTCATGGCAAGGACCAGGCCAAGATCATTCTCGAAACGAACATCGACGCCTGCCACGAAATTGCAAAGCAGTTGCGCCTCCGCGACGTGGGCGGCCTTATCATCATCGACTTCATCGATATGGAAACCGAAGCCGACAACGAAGCCGTGTACAACGAATTCCGCAAGGCAATCCGCCGCGACAAGGCTCCCATTACGCCGGCCCCCATCAGCCAATTCGGCCTCATGGAAGTGACCCGTAAGCGTGTCCGCGTAAACCTCATGACCGAAAAGACTGCCGTATGCCCCGTCTGCTGCGGTGGTGGCCGCATCGCCACTCTCGAAAGCACCCTCGGCATGATCGACCGCTGGATGGCTCGCGCCAAGGCCAAGGGTCATCTTCGCGAAGTCACCCTGGTCGTAAGCCCCTACGTTGTGGACGTGTTCTGCAAGGACCACAACCGTATGTTCAACTATCTGGAGCACAAGCACAGCATGAAGATCAACCTGGTGGAAGATGAACATGCTCACGTGAACCAGTTCTGGATGTACGACAAGGATAACGAAGACATTACGGAACAGTACAACTTCGTTTAATTTGTCTGTGTCGCAGTTTAAGGACGGCCTCCCTCGGTTTTTGAGGGAGGCTGTTCTCGTAAAAAGACCTCCCCGGAGGGAGGCCTTTTGGCGAGAGAGGAAGTACTTAGTCGAGCTCTTTAATTGCCCAGGTCGAAGCCTACGGTCTGGCCGCGGCGAACACCCCAGAGCTTGTCGCGAATCTGGTCGATGATGTTCTTGCCGTTGACTTCTACCTTCAATTCCAGACGGGCGATGTAGATGCCCGTGGCGACCAGGCGACCGTCGTCGGCACGCATGTTCCAGGCGAGGAATATTTTTCCCTTGCTGTTGAGGCAGCCGCCTTCACCGTACACGTCGCTGTCGGAGCAGTTTATGGAACCTGAGGTGCCGCCAACGTAACCGCCGAGGTGGCTGTAGTATCTGGTGCGGTAGTGCATCTTGACTGCATCTGCGGATACCAGGGATTCGCTTCCGCTGCGGTAGTCCTCGATGTTTGAGGGTGTCAATGTTCCGTCCTTGATAGCGTCGATGACATCCTGGCTGACGCCCGCTTCGATAAGTTCCTTTTCGGAAATCTCACCGTTGGCAATCTGGTTGAAGATGTCGTCATAGGAGGTAACGGTGGCCGGGATAACGGTAATCGTCGTGTCACGACTTTCTTCGATATTCTTCTGTACAAGGTCGCCAATGGATGCGATGACATCCTTGTCCTTGATTTGAGTCTTGAAGTTTTCTACGGTAATGGCTCCGGACTTGATGGAATCAATGACTTCTGGGGTGATGCCGTAGGCTTCACCGACCACATCGGTGGCGATGTCCACGAACAGCTGCTTCAGGGCTTCGTCCTCGGTCATCTCGGTGACGTTGTAGACGGTGTCGTCCTTACCTGCACCTGTAAGTTTTGCGATGTATGTATCCAGGGCCTCGATTTCTTCCATGGTCTTTTCGATCATGATCTTGGAAATGTCGAAGTCGATCAGGTTACCCTGCACTCCAAGGGAATCGCCAATCGCCTGGGCGTTTTGCTTGGGATCGGTAATCAGGATGGGCTGAGTGGTCTTGTCGTTGGCGATAATTGGATTGTCCGGGGATACGGTGATAAGTCCCGGGCTTTCGTTGGAAAGTTCCTGGTCTCCGGTGATCGTAACCCAGGGATTGTCCTCATGGGGTGTGTTACCGTTAAGGTCCATGGCCACGTTGACAGAACCTGGAGTAAAGCGAATCTGGTCTCCGTCATCCGGGTATACGGCGTCTTCTGTGGAAGAACCGAAAATCAGCGTCATGATATTGTCGCTGCCACCTTGCTGTACGGCCTTTTCCGGCTTGGCGCTTTCACCGTTGCGAATGCAGATGTATTCAAACATCTCGGTGTAGAATTTGCGGGTACTGTCGTTAATGGCTTCGCTAAAGGTCAGGGTCAGCTGGCGGTTACCGTCACTCATCTTTTCCTTTACAGCCTTGATGATGATAGGTCCGATACCATCTTCTACGGGATCGTTGGTAATCTTGAAGTTGTAGCTCTTCTTGTTTTCGATATAGGTGAACCATGTTCCGATGTTGCCGGTGTAGATGGACGTTTCGCCGCCGGTGAATTGTCTGCTACCAAAGCCGCACTTGTCATCGGCCTTGCAGGATCCATCTGCGAGAACAACCACCTCGGTGCCGGATTCCAGTACCTTGAAGTTCCTGCTGTCCATGACTTTGAAGGTCTCGCCGAAGGTGAACTGCAGGGAGTCCAGAATGTTCTGCGCATCCAGTTTCTTGTCGAACTTGATGTAGAGGCTGTCGCCGCGGCCGTCACCGTTGCGGTCAAAAATCTTTGATATGGCTACGCGCGGAATTGGCGGTTCCTGGAAGTTCAGGTTTTTCCAGAAGGAACCTGCTGCCGCGGAACCCTGGGCCAAAAGCGTTGCTCCGGTAACTTCGCCGTTGGCGCGGATGTAGAATGTGGCGTGGGCGTTGGAATCCAGGGTTACCTTGCTTATGCTGTTGCCGTTCTCGTCGATGATGTCAATCAGCGGGTCGGAAACGCTCAGGGTAATCTTTCTGTTGTAGGTCGAGACCTGTGCCCATTCCTCGAAGAAGGTAATGTTCACCTTGTAGATTTCGTAGGACCACTTGCCGATCTGCAAAGTGTCGCCATCCACTTCCTTGCCGATAATCTTCCAGCTGCTGTCTGCGAAGGCTACGCTGGGAATGGCGTAGGAGGGAACGGTGATTTCTACGGTGGTGGTTTGGCTGGGATCGGACTTCAAGGTGATTTCCAGGAAGTAGTGACCCGGAGCCAAGGTGTAGTTTTCAACGATAGCAGCGGAGTCGATGCTGAAGGTGGAATCGCTGGTGATGATGATGCCACCCTCGAAGTGCTTGCCCACGCCCAGCTCCATGGGCTCATCCAGGTTACCGCCGGTCAGGCGGAATGTGGAGGCGCCACCAGTGGTGTCTGTCGTTGTCTTTGCCGATGCAGAGAAGTCGCAGGAAAGGGCGTCCTTCTTGTTGATCTGCCATACTTCGTAGTTCTTGATGCCGCTTTCTGCGATCATGCTCAGGAGCATGCTGGCGTCGGTCTGTAGATCAATGGAAGTGCGCATCATGAAGTTGGACTGCGTCACCTTGCGTTCGGCGTAGAAAATATGGAACGGGTACGTATCTCCCTCGACAAGTCCCAGGGTGTCCAGGTTTACGGCACGAGCAACTTTTCCATGCTGACCGCCGATATCAATCACAAGCCTGTTATTGATGTAGACCCAGACGTCGTCGTCGCCATTAAACTCGAATTCCTGTCCCTTGACATATTCGAACTTTGCCTGGAACATCATGGTCATGCCGAAGTTGTGGTAGCTGCCATCAAAAGCCCTGGCGGAATCGTAGTAGACATTTTCAACGGTCTTGGCGGTATCAAGGTAACGGAAATCGTCCAACAGGAAAAATCCCTTTTCGGGGCTGTTGTCGTTCTTCTGTCCAAGCCAGAGACCATCGTCCGTCATGGTCAATTCGAGGTCACGACAGGTGGCGTTTGTATATTTCTTTCCGGCTGCATCCTCACCGATAATCTCGGGAATGAACCAGTTGTCCAGGTGGGAGGAGTTTGTACATTCTGTAGGGAAATCCTTTGTTTTACGCTGAGGAAGGCCATTTGCACCAAGCTCTATTTCGACCATTCCGGTCATGGGCTGTTTGCTGTTGCATCCGTCGGATCCAAAGTCAGCGCTTGTCCCGGTTCCATATCTCGGAACGTCCCTCTGTTCATAGCCGTTGCGGCCTTCCTTTGTGGATCCGTCATACCAGTCGAGCATCATCACGGGAATCTTCTTGGTGGGGCAGTCTCCGAGGACTCCGGGGTACTTGATATGCAGGTCTGGTGCGTCGGCCTTGTAGGAGCGAACCCAGATGGTGTCGCCGAGAGCGGCAATGCTGTCTAGCGAAATTTCATTTTCCGCAGAAATGATGCCGTCGTTGATGCCTTCCATGCCATAGTACTTATTACCCACGGTCTGCTTGAAGGTGACGTAGAATTCCCCTGCGGGTTTTGCAATGGATGCCTGGAACCAGCCGCAGTACTTGTCCACCTTGGTCATGACTGCCGCGGAGTCGCCATTCAGGTAGAGGATGGCAGAAGTGTTGGACCATGGAGTAAGGAATCGGATAATGGTCTTTCCGGCGGTAGGCTTGGTGCCGCCACCTTGGGTGCTGGAGCTGCTTTCCGGCTTGACAGGGTCCTTCCCAGATTCCTTGACTGAGGAGGAACTGGAAATTGCGGAGGAAGAACTCGACTTGGGGACTGCGTCAATGCTTGCCGAGGTTTCACCTGGTTTAAAGATTTCGTTCAGCTTTCGAGCCGTGCCGACCCTGTTGCTGTTTTTGCAGTTCCTGTCGCTGTAGAACGCAATCTGGGCTTCAGGATTGGCTGTGAAGCTGAAGGAGAAGGAAGAGTTTGTCTTCTTGCCAGCGTTTGTGCAGTTCCCGTTTCCAACCTTGTAGTAGAGGTTCGCCCCGACATAGTCAACAGTCAAACTATAATCCTCTGCCAGCGCAAAGGACGTACAACATACAACGACAAGAGCAATGCTCTTTATGAGATTGTTACACCACATCCATCTTTCTCCTAATAACCTTCTTAAAATACCTTAATGTGATGAAAAACACAATAAGTAAGTCTGAACAAAGTGTAAAATATTCCTGTAAAAGTGAGGTGTTTTGGCGTTTTTACCCGCAATAGCCTTTGACGGGACGATTTGTTCCAGTAAGAGCTGTCTCGAATAAAAAAAGCACAGCTTTACAGCTGTGCTTAAAAGATTGTTGCTTAAAGGCCTAGATTTACAGGCCCAGGTCGATTGCGTTCAATTTACCACGACGGACACCCCAGAGGAAGTCCCTGGTGCGGTCGGTAACAACCTTGGTGTTCACCTTGACCTTCAGTTCCAGGCGGGCGATATAGACGCCGGTAGAGGCCAGTCGACCGTTGTAGGCGCGCATGTTCCAGGCCAGGAAGAATCGACCGCTGCTGCCCAGGCAGTTCTTGGAACCGTCCTCGGTAAAGATATCGTCGCTGCAGGTGATGACGCCAATGTCTTCATTTACGAACTGACCGAGGCTGGTATAGTAGATGGCTCTGTAGTGCAGCTCGGTGCGGTCTGCCACGGCTTCCACGATAGACTGGATGTCCGCATCGGTACCGCGGGCGTAGTGGTGGATGTTGTCGGCGGTCAAAAGACCGTTCTTGTAGGCGTCTACGATTACATCACTGATGCCGAACTTGTCCTGGGCCTTGTCGATGGATATCTTGCCTGTGTTGACCATGGCGATGATTTCTTCGATGGTGTAGGACTGGGCCGCTTCGCCCTTGTCTGCGGCATCCTTGTCCACATAGCTAGTCGTAGATTGGACTTCCTTTACGATTTCCGCAATCTGGTTTTCTACGAGTTTGCCCATGTCCAGGTCGCCGAGGTAGTGACCCTGGGTTCCATAGATGGCCGCAACCTGGTCTACGGTCAATGGCTGCTCGCTGATAATCAGCTTGGGCACCGTGGCGTTTTCGCTCTTGATAATGACCATGGCGCTGTCGAATGCTTCGGATTCAGGTCCCAGGGTAATGACACCTGGGCTTGTCACGGTTACTTTCTGTTCGCCAGTGATTCGTACCCACGGGTTGTCCTCGTGAGGTCCAATACCGACCATGTCGATGGCTTCACCTTTTTGAGACGGCGGAGTAAATCGTACCGAGTCACCAACGGCCGGAATGATGTCTGTGTCTGCGCCCTTGGGGAAAATCAGCTTCCACTGGTTCGGCGGAGTAACGCTAATATCGCTGGACTGCTTGACAATGGAATCCTGCACGCCGGTACCCCAGCAATGGAATCGGAACAGTTCCGTATTGGCGTTTGTTCCGTCGATGCCTTCGCTAAAGGATAGCTTGAGCATGGTGTTACCATCGCTCATGTATTCCACTTCGGCGGCTACGATAACGGGGCCGACCATATCGGTGAGGGCGCCTTCAACAGGGAAAATGGATGTCTTTCCTGTTTCTTCGTCGGTGTAGGTGTACCAAATATTCAGCTTGCCGGAGTAGGCCTTGTTCTTGCCGCCGGTATAGATGGCTGTTCCAAAACTGTAGCCCTCGGCTGTAACTGTAGCCACGCTGTCTCCGTCCGTGTAGACCGCCTTGTAGGCTTCGTCAAAGGCGCTTCCGAAAACAAACTTCAAGGAATCCAGTACGCTGGAGCCTCCAAGAGGCTTGTTGAAATGAATCCAGATGGAGTCTGCGCGGCCGTCGCCGTTGCGGTCGTAGATGTAGGCTACTTCAATTTGCGGAACAGGGGGAACCGCGATGTTGATGTTTGTCCAGTCTACGGAAACGTTCTTGGCGCCTGCGCTAGAAATCGTCAACGTGCCGTTTACCACCTCGTCTGTGGCCTTTACATAGAATGTTGCCTTGCCTTCCATCAGGACGACTTCATCCATTGCATTTCCCATGGAGTCGCAGGGAATCAGCGCAGGAGTCGATGTGGCAATCCTTACGGCAATGCCGCTGTACATGGTGGCCCAGTCCTCGGCGTACATGATGTTTACCGGGTAGGAGCGTCCGGCCCACATCTTTTCGGACTTGTCCAGGTTAATGGGAAGAGTATCGCTGCTTACGTTGCGGCTGATTTCGTCGCCGAACGGGTTCCAGAACCGGTCGTGCCAAATGGTGTCGCCTGTGTCGAAGTCGATGGTCTTGTAGGAGGAATCCTTTACGCTTGCAAAGGCCAGGTTCGGAAGCTCGTAGGGATCCACGGTAAACGGAATGTCCTTGTATTCATCCGGATTTTCCTTGAGGGATACGCGGATGTAGTAATTTCCCGGAGGCAGACTCTGAGCCTTGGCGATTGCCTTCAGGTCTACGGTCACCATGGTGTAATTGTTGGAAATCGTGATGCCACTGTAGTAGAGGGAATCCAGAGTCTTTAGGGCCACACCGCCCTTGGGCAGGGCCTTGCCGAACAGGATGAAATTGGAGGGACCACGTTCTGTCCTCTGTGTTTCGGGGCTAGAAGAGAAGTCGCAGGCCAGGGCGCGCTCGCGAACAATTTGCCAAACTTCCTTTTGGACCAGCTTGGGATCCTCGGAGAGGTTCGTCAGGAACATGCTGGCGTCTGCGCGCAAGTCCATGGAGGTGCGCATCTTGAAGTTTGATTCTACCTTGTGCCGCTCGGCGTAGAAAATGTGGAAGGGGTAGGTTTCACCTTCGGTGAGTCCCAAGGTGTCCAGCTTCACCTTGCCGGAGACCTGGTGATGCTGACCGCCGATATCCACGACCAGCTTTTCGTTGATGAACACCCAAACGTCATCGTCGCCGTAGAATTCAAAGTACTGCCCCTTTACGTATTCGAACTGTGCCTGGACCTTCATGGTGAAGCCGTAGTTGTGTACACCGAAGTCGCCATCCAGCTGGTCGTAGTAGGGGTTCTTTACGGTATGGGCGGAGTCCAGCCACACGAAGTCGTCCAGGAAGAATAAACCCTTTTCGGGGCTATCCACATTCTTCTGCCCCAGCCAGAAACCTTCGTCGTCCAGATTCAGTTCCAGGTCGCGGCAGGTGACGTTGGTGTATTCCTTGCCTGCACCGTCCTTGGCCACCACTTCGGGGAGGAACCAGTAGTCCAGGTGGTCCGTCGTCTTGCAGCTTGAGGGGAAGTTCTTAGCGCGAACGGGAACGCCGTTTGCGCCCAGTTCGGTTTCTACCATGCCCGGCAAAGCCTTGTAGGCGTTGTCCAATCCCTTACATCCGCCGGTGCCGAAGTCCTGGCTGGTGGTTCCTGCCTGGTCCTTTGCGTTCTCTTCGTCGTTACCGTCACCATGGAGCCAGTCGAACATCATCACGGGGAGCTTCTTTACGGGGCAGTCTCCCAGTTCACCAGGGAAGGTGGCGGTAATTTCGGGGAAGCCGTACTTGGCCATGACCCATATGGTATCGCTGGCGGTCAAAATGGAATCAAGCAGAATTTCTTCTTCTACGGGAACGGGTTCCTTGTAGATGCCCTCGGCGCCGATGTAGATATCACCGATGGTCTGCTTAAAGGATGCGTAAATTTCGCGGGGGAGAATGTAAACTGTGGTCTCGAACCATCCGCAGTAGGTTTCGCGGATGGGGGTCATTTTGTGTTCTTTGCCGTTCAGGTAAAGAAGGGCTGTCGTATTGCTCCAGGAGGGGAGCAGTCGAATGGTCTTTTCCAGCGGGACCGGAATGTAGACGTCGGAGGGCTTTTCCTTGTAGACGGTGGTTGTTCCATCTTCGTTGATAGTAATCCAGACTTCGTAGATGGGCTGGTCCTCGACGCCATCCTCGTACTCGGGGAAGATTTCGCTCAGGTACATCAGGTGGTCCGCGTTCAGATCGGTTTCGCACTTGCCGTCGCTGCAGTTCAAGCCAAAGCGCAGCTGACGAATATCCTTCTTGCCGCTGGCTAGTCGTTCTTCCTTGAACTGGATGGTGAACATGCCATCCTCGCCCATTTGCAGGGACTTGTACTTGAGATTAGATTCGTTGTCGGCGTAATAGAGGTTATTTCCGTCGTAGATTACGTGGGCAACGGCCACGTAATCAGCTGCATTAGCACAAATGACAAGCAGAGCTAGGCCCAACACCAAGCTCCGGAATAGGTTCATGGACCTCATCCGTTCTCTCCTATTTTTCCCTAAAAACCAAAACCAATACGAGACAAATTTAAAAATTTTTTCTCAAAAGTGTTTGTAACTCTTTGTAAGACATTGCTTTACGTTCGAATATGTAAATTTCACTAAACATAAATGCACATTTTGTCATTTTGAGGTGTTTATTTAGGTTCAAAAAACCTAATTTTAGGGGCGTAAAAGTTGAATTTAAACAGGAGTTATCAATGAATCGTGTATACTTGGTCGCCTCCGCTGCCAATATGGCAGCAAAAGTCCAGGAAGTCATGGATGCCGTAGCTGCGGCCTCCCAGATTGCAGCCTCTTACAAACCCCTTGCGGCTGTGAGCGCCGCCGAAGCCACCGCTATGTTGAAAGCCGACAATGGTGCCGTTCTTGCCGAAAAGATTGCCGCAGACTTCCTCAAGCAGGATTTTGAATCCGCAGATGTGGTTGTTGTGGAAGGCGCCTCTGAAATGAGTGCCGTTTTAGCTCAGAAGTTCAACGAGATGCTGGTGACCGCCCTGGATGCCAAGGTGTTCTCCGATGACGAAGACAAGGAGCTCTTCGGTGACAAGCTTTTGGCCTGCCCCAAGTGCCTGGCCAGGGATCTCGCCACTCCTGCTGCCGAACGCAAGACCTCTCAGGCCATGTTCCGTGCAGGTCTTTTGCAGAAGGCCTCCAAGTCCGTAAAGCGCATCGTGCTGCCCGAAGGTTCCGAGCCGCGCACCGTCAAGGCTGCCGCCCTCACCGTGGAACGCGGCATCGCCGTGCCCGTACTCATCGGCAAGAAGGCTGAAATCGAAGCTGTCGCCAAGGAACAGGGCGTTACCCTCCCGGCAAATATTGAAGTCATCGAACCCAGCGCAGAACTTGCTGAAAAATATGTTCCCACCCTGGTGGAACTTCGCAAATCCAAGGGCATGACCGAAGAACAGGCCCGCGCTGCTCTTGCCGACAACGTGACCCTTGGCACCATGATGCTTAAGATGGGCGAAGTGGACGGTCTCGTTTCTGGCGCCATCCATTCTACTGCTGATACCCTGCGCCCTGCCCTCCAGATTATCAAGTGCGCCCCCGGCGTCAAGTCCGTAAGCTCCGTGTTCTTCATGTGCCTGCCGGGTCAGACCTACGTCTATGGCGACTGTGCCATCAACCTGAACCCCACCGCCGAGGAACTTGCAGGCATTGCCTTGCAGTGCGATGACACCGCCAAGGCATTTGGCCTGCCCAGCCGCGTTGCCATGCTCTCCTACAGCACCATCAATTCCGGCAAGGGCCCCGACGCAGATCTCGTGAAAGAAGCTACCGCCATCGCCAAGGCCGCCCGCCCCGACATGGACCTGGATGGCCCGCTGCAGTACGATGCCGCCACCACTCCTAGCGTGGGCAGCCTCAAGGCACCCAGCAGCACCGTGGCCGGCAAGGCTACCGTGTTCGTGTTCCCGGATCTTTCCGCCGGCAACATTGGTTACAAGGCTGTACAGCGCAGTGCCGAAGGCACCATCGCCATCGGCCCCATGCTTCAGGGTCTTGCAAAGCCCGTGAACGATCTTTCCCGCGGCGCCTTGGTAGAAGACATCGTCTACACCATCGCACTTACTGCAGTCCAGGCTTGCTAAGGTTATACAAGAACTTACCACAGGCAAGCCTTCTCGCCACCGCGGCACATAACGGTGTGCCGTTCTGATTAAAAAAAACAAGAATGCCCCGATTCGTCGGGGCATTTCTCATCACTCAAAACTCAAAGCTCTCTGCTCGTCGCTTGTTACTTCTTGTCCAGCTTGGCGTTGATTTTCTTCTGGAGTTCCTTCAGGTGCCAGCGGCCGCGCTTATCCTCCAGGAAGTAGCTGGTTCGCACTCCGCGAGAAAGACCGCGGTCGATGAGGCTAAGTGCATCAGCGTATCGTTTTTGGTCAAAGCGCAGCTCTGCCAAAAAGAAATAGTTGTACAGGTCCTTGGGGTCCTGCTGCAGGGCCATGGTCAGGTACTTGTCTGCAAGTTTCTTGTCGGGCCAGGGGAGGACTAAGGGAATGTAGGGGAGTACAAAGTGGGCCCTTCCCAGTATCTGCCAGTTCTCCGTTGCCGTAGCCACATCGCGAACGGTTGTGGCTACACCTTCCTTTACAGAAGTCAAGGCTCCACGTTCGTTGCCCCACATGGACATGGCCGAGGCGTACACGTGGGCGATTTCCTTGTTTTTCGGGTATTTTCTGTAGGCGTTTTCGCTTTCTGTTTTCAGCGAATCCAGCTTGGCCTTGCGCCTACTCTTGTCGAAGGGTACAAAGCGGAAGTTGAAGTACATGGCCTTGACGAGCCCCGTTGTTGCCTTTTCCTGCACCGAGGAGTCTTGCATGGCCCTGCGATAGCTGTCGACCATCTGCTTTGCATTTTTTGCGTTGGCCTTGTCGCCGTTCGCCTTTTCTGCCCTTGCCGCATAGCAGGAATCCGCGATGCGAAGATCCTCATTCGCAAAGCCCCACACGGCAAGCATTAGCAATATGGCGACAAGTTTTTTCATGGGAAGGGCCAATTTTAGCGGTTAAACTTTCCAGTTTTGGAGAAGACGGTTAACCTGAGCAATCTTTGCCTTCTCCTCTTCGGTACCGTGGTAAGTCTTGAACAGTAAATAGCGATATTCCATGAGGGCGGTACGGACTAAAATTTTTTCTTCTTTTTTCAGCATACTTTTTTCACACGTTGGGCTTGCCTGGTTGGCGTCCCATTTTTTTCAAAGCACAAGGAGCGGGGGATTGACGGTCCCCCATCCGGTTTTCATCTATAAATTACTTCTTGCCCTTACCCTTGCCGGAGAAGTAGTCCTGCTGGCGGGTGACGCCGAGAACGGCATGCCACAGGGTCCCGTTGGGGTTGATCTTCTTGCGTTCGCTAACGGCATATTCGATAGGCACGTGGGAGAAGACGTTGTTCATGCTGCCTACGACCATATCGGTCTTGCCAGCCATGCCTGCGTGTACGGCAGCTTCGGCCAGCTGGAAGCAGAAGATGGCGTCGGTACCCTTGGCGGGAGTGCTACGGACCATGTAGCTTGGATCGAAGTACTTGATGTTGATTTCCTTGCCTACATTCTTGAAGTGTTCCTTGATCTTACGGGTAAGGAATTCGCCGATGTCCTTCTTCAGGATGTTTCCGCTGGCGTCCCTGCGTTCTTCCTGGTCGTTGAACAGTTCCTGGCCTGCACCTTCGGCGACGGTAATCACGGCGTGAGTCTTGCCGTTGTCGTAGCGGCTTTCCAGTGCCTTGCAGAGGCCTTCCAGGGTAAAGGGAACTTCGGGAACCAGGCAGATGTTCACCACGGTGGTGGCAAGTGCTGCGTAGGCGGCGATAAAGCCGGAGTCGCGACCCATGAGCTTTACCAGGCCAAGGCCGTTGAATGCGCCGTTTGCTTCGTTGTGGGCGCAGGTGATAACGTCAGTTGCGCTGAGAACGGCGGTTTCGAAACCGAAGGTTCTGTCAATGAGGTTCAAGTCGTTGTCGATGGTCTTGGGAATGCCGATGACGGAAATGGGCTGCCTGCGCTTCTTTACCTCTTCGGCAATAGCATGGGCTCCGCGAAGAGTACCGTCACCTCCAATGCAGAAGAGTACATTGATGTTCAGGCGCATCAGCGTATCCACCATGACAGAGGCGTCCTGGTTTCCGCGAGAGCTTCCGAGGATGGTGCCTCCGTCTTCCTGGATAGCGTCGACTACGTCGGGGTTCAAGACCTTGGGGGAGTAGCCATATTCCGGATTCAGGCCACGGTAGCCGTAGGGGATACCGAAGATGTTGCGGACGCCGTAGTCAAACCACAAGGTCTGTACAAGGCCCTTGATCACGCTGTTCAAGCCGGGGCAGAGACCTCCGCAAGTTACAATGCCTGCGCGGGTCCATGCGGGATCGTGGAAAATGGTTTCGCGGGGGCCGGCTGCTTCCAGAGAAGGCACCGAGATGTTCTTTTCATAAAATTCGTGGATGCGCTTGACATCGGTGGTCAAGCTGACCCTTTCGCTGTCGGAAACGAACTGGACTCCCTTCATAGGAGACTGGAGTGTACCCTTGCCTACAGTTTCAATGCTCAGGTCAAAATTGCCTGGATTTTGCAGAATGTCTTCTTGTGTCATAACAGCGTCCTCTTTTTATGATGGGAGCTTCATTCCCCTCGGCAAAAATACATAATCGTAAATTAAATGGACAACGAAGGGAAGTGAATTTTAGTCCTCAAACCGGGGTTTGCATTCTCCATTTCGATCTTCATGTTGCCCAAAGTGCAAAGTTTTTTAACCATGGAAAGGCCGATACCTGTTCCGCTGGTCTGTCTTGTCATCTCATTTTCCACGCGGTAGAATTCCTGGAATACCTTCTTCATTTCCGAAGAAGGGATGCCCGGGCCGTAATCGCGGACGGCAAGGAACATGTCTGTCCCCTCGATGCCCAGGGTGATGCTGATCATCTTGTACTGGGCGTTCTTGGAGAACTTAAGGGAGTTATCCACCAGGTTCATCAGAATCTGCATAATGGCGTCGCGGTCGATCATCAGGCTGATGTTGTCGGCATCGGTGTCAGAGGAAACCGTCAGCTCGAAGCCCTGTTTTTCCACGTTCTTGCTGTAGGTGGCAAGGAAGTCTTCCAGCACCGCCTTGGGGCGTTCCCTTCTAAGTTGAACATTCCAGCGATTGCCGTCCAGCTTGGACAAGTTAAGCACATTCTGGATCAGTCGGGAAAGTCTATCGGCCTCGCTTGCAATCTGATTGTAGTACCTCTGCTTCTTGTCCTCCGTTGCCGTCTTGGACATTTGCAACAATTCCGCGTACATCTTGATAGCTGTCAGCGGAGTCTTTAGCTCGTGGGTAATTGCCGATACGAAATCTTGACGCTTGGCGGCAAGCACGACCTTGCTCTGCATAAAACGGTATATGGTGATCATGCATATGGCAATAACGGTCAACAAGATGAATCCGGTGAGTAGAATGGTTATTCCCGCGGAGTTGACCTTGTTGTCGGTGTACATCTTGAAGGTGAATGCCTCGTAAGGAGCCTCCATTGCCTTTACGGACTGCAGCTCATAATGCGGTTCCCTTTTTCCCAGAGATAGCACCTGCTTTTCGCCTTCCATGATCTCTATGGCAAAGGGTAGGCTCTCGTAGTAGGGGTGCTCCTCCTGGGTCATGTAGTCCAGGTAGGTAATCTTATCCACTACGAAACCCTGTACCACGGGTAGCTTACCTATAAAAATCTTACGGTAGAATACAAAGTAATCGCTAGTCATCTTGACCTTCAGGTCAGTGATGTTTACGTTCGTATTGTTTCCTACAAAGATGGGTAACGACGTTTTGATGGTGGTGTCGTTCTTCGCCGTTTCGGCCATGTATGTCAGGGCTTCCTCTTCGGAGGTCTGCTCAATACGCGTTGGGATGGCCAGGTCCGGGAGCTCGTCGTAAAGCTGGTCGATAGCCTCGGTAGAGTCGATGGTCTGGATTGTCTTGGTTGAAATCCTATTGTGGATTCCCAAGGTGTCCAGGAGACTCTTTATCTTGTCGCGGGTTTCCTTACGCTGCTTTTGGTCGGCAAAGGAGAAGTTGTCCCACATGGATTTTCCGATGCCGGTGCTGGTGTCGGGGTAGAAGGGTGTCAGAAGTTCGTTGTTATGGGTAATCTGGAAATGTCCCACGAGTCCCTTACGGCACTGGGTGTATAGGGTGTCATAGGCACAGAAGGGACCGCTGGAATCGGGGAACGAAAAGAATTCGGAGAATAGTCTGCTGTTTCCGCCAATCACCGTGATAGAGTTTAGGATTCCGTAGTCCTTATAGGAACGGCTGTTTTCCAGCTTGAAATCCTGGTTGAATCTTTCGTTCAGCTTGGCGTAGGCGGTTTCAATATCCTCTTCAAGCTTCTTTTGCTCCAAGGTGGTGGACTGCTCGTAGGTGCGTACGAAAAGAATCGTCAGCGGGATGGCGATAACCAGAAAAATGCAAATAAACACCAGACGCTCCTTGATGACCGTCTGGTGTTTTTTGAGATAAGAGAGAATGGTGTTGTAGCTTACTTTGCGCATTCAGGTGCAGAACGCATCTGGTAGCCTTCGCCGCGGAAGGTCACCAAAAGCTTCGGGTGAGAAGGATCGTCTTCGATTTTCTTGCGGAGCTTTGTGATGTGAATGTCCACGGTACGGGTGTCCACGGATTCTGCGTTTTCGTAACCCCAGACCTTGCGGAGGAGCTCTGCACGGGGAACTGCGTGATCGCGGTTGTTCCACAGGTATTCGAGAATTTCGATTTCCTTGCGGGTGAAGGCCAGTTCCTCGTCGCCGCGGAAACCGGTATATTCGCGGAAGTTTACCCTCAGGTTGCCGGCGACCAGCTTACCTTCGTTTTCCATGGATTGGCGACTACGGCGCAGAACCGCTTCGATGCGGGCGAGAAGCATGGGTACAGAAAAAGGCTTCGGAATGTAGTCGTCGGCACCGTACTTAAGACCGTTGATGATATCCTCGTCGGCATTCTTTGCGGAGAGGATGATGATCGGCAGGCTCTTGTCCTGTTCGCGAATCTTGTCGCAAACGGTGAAGCCGTCCATGCCCGGGAGCATCAAGTCCAGCAAAACCAGGCCGTACTGACCGCCAAGGGCTTCGGCGAGGCCGTCTTCGCCATTGATGACGTGCTTCACGCGGTAGCCGTTAAGTTCGCAGAGGTCCACGAGACCTTCGGCGATGGCGATTTCGTCTTCGATAATAAGAATATTCGTGCTACTAGTATTCTGAGTCATTTATGTACCTGAAATTTTGGAGCTTAAGCTAGCGAATTAGATTGCGAGGCCGACACCAATTTCAACAGCCATGTTGCCAGCGTCGATTTCATCGGGATAGTCACCGCCAATGTAGTACTTGAAGTTGGCGTATGCGGCGATCGGAATAATCGGAAGCTTGGCGCGAACACCAACGAGAATGTGACCTCCGATGCTGGTCTTGAGGCCTTCTTCGAGAGCTGCGTCCTTAACGCCGTCTACGGCCTGTGCCTGAACGCGTTCTGCCAGCTGGTTCGGATCAATGGCTGCTGCGCTCATAGGATCGGCCATGATTTCTTCCAACATACCCTGGTACACGGCGGTATAGAGGGAGTTGACGATACCGTAGGTAAAGGACTGGTTCAGGATAAAGGTGTTCAGATTGTAGGTCAAGCCGCCGCCGATATAGGGGCGAATAATCGGCAGGAAGGTAATGGGATAGGTAATGGAAAGGTCTCCGTTCATGTGAACGAACTTCGGATTCGCTTCTGCGAACGGAACTCCGCCAAGTTCAACCTTCAAGGGAATTTCCTTGTACAGGGCCGGATCGGCATCGAAGGGGTCTGCCGGAGCTTCCAGCGGGTTTTGCAAGAGGAACAGGCTGGCATCGTAGGAGCCGAACTGGATGTTGAAGGTCGCTTCAATGTCGATAATGGGGAGAATGTCGATCCAGGCCTTGAAACCGAAACCCTGCATGAGACCGCTAAATCCTTCGTGCTTGATCTGGACTTCGCCATTGTCCGTAACGGGAGCCATCTTGTCCATACCCTTCATCTTGTTGCCGAAGCTGGGGGCGTAATGACCGCCTATACCGACGATTGCAAAGGACTGGGTTGCGAGCAGGACTGCTGCAGCTGCGATTACTTTTAAATTCATGAGGTTGCTCCTTAAAACTTTTGAACTTGAAATTACATTAAATTTTCTAAAAACGGATATTCAAATTGGTCGTAAAATCCGTTTTTATTGAATTGCAGGCACAAAAAGGAATGTTTTCTTACCTTTTTCCACCTTGACCTTATTGAAGTTGAACTGCTTGACCAGTTCTCCCTTTTCATTTATGGCATTCACTGAAACGCTATGCTCGCCGACTTCAACAGGGAATCGGGACATGTAGACGGCTCTTGGCATAAAAAGACCCACGCGGAGGTCGGCCTGTTCCAGCTGGCTCTGGGCTACGTCGGTGCCTATGTTAGTGACCAGGTTCAACAGGGCGTTGTTTGACTTCATGGCCGACTTGGCTGCCTGGGCGGCAATGGTACGCAATGTGACGCGTACGGCAGTGCGGGTAATGGTAGTGGGGGTTTCTTCCTTGATATTCTGGTCCAGCTCCGCATCAATGTCCATCACCATTTCGGGCTTGGTGCGTTCACCCTTGTCCAGGCTTACGTCAAATCGTTTTACCTTCTGTGGCAGGGTCTTCTTTTCGGGCAAAGCAAATCCGATATGGAAGGTCTGACCGTTGCCGCCAGAAACCGGCGGAGCCACCAGGGTCAGAGAGTTCATCTTGCCCGTCTGGCCATCCTTGTAGTTCAGGTGCATGACGCCGCCGCTTACAAAGGTTCCGGACATGTAGAGTTCTCCGAGAATGGGGCTGTGGCCTGCATAGCCGATGACCACGATTTCCTGGCCAAGTTCCCTCGCCTTGTCCGCCTTGGGGGTTTCTTCCAGGGGTTTGTACTTCAGCGACTTCAGGTCGTCTTCGCGGTCCATCTTCCTTAGGCTTTCATTCACGAATTCCCAGACTTCCTTGGGCAACTTGGAGTTGCCGTCATGGAACGCCTTTGCCGTATTTATGTAGGCGATTGCCGCATCGTCATCTTCGCCGGACATCTCGTAGACCAATGCGCAGAGGTAACGTAGAAAACCGTTGTCGTTAACTTTGTCCTTGTCTTTTTGGTAGAGGGATTCCATGGCAATCTGAGCTCGTTTTACTTCCACCAGGGCACCGTCCACATCTCTCATCGCCAGGTAGTTCAAAATCTGGAGTTGATGAAGGACCAAAAGTTCAAAGGGGCGCGCCCTGTAGGGGCGAATGTTGTCGTTGGTGGCGATGGCGGCCGCCTCGTTGGTAATGGACTTTGTATAGAGATCTTCGTAAACCTGGTCTGCCTTCTCCAGGTACATGGCGCTTTCCTTGAACTTTCTGTTGTAGTGATAAAGGGTTCCTAGGTCAAAGTTGTAGAGGAATTCGCTGTTGGAACCGTAGATCTTGGGCTCCTCCTTTTTGGCTTTTTCTATAGCACCTTCAAAGCCCTTTTTCTCCAAGGCGGGAGCCAGGGTCTCGTAGCGGGTCATGGACTTGTTGGCGCAGGAACAAAGCAGAAGTGCCGATGCCAAAAGGATTATCAAGCGTTTCATAATATGTCCTTTTTGATTTTAGCGCATAAGATAAAAAAACAAAAAAGGCCTTCGGCGTTTGCCGAAGGCTTTTACTGCTATAAACAGTGGAGAGAAAAGTGTTGCCAAGACGCTTGGCCTAAAGCTACTTCTTCTTTTTCTTGCCGGTAGTGGCGTCGAGTGTAACTTCAGCTGTTGCTTCGCCCTTGACGGTAACGAGGCTTTCAGCAGACTTGCGGTTGGAGCATTCTGCGCGAACCATGTGGTCACCGGCATCCAGGTTGTGGATGGTCAACGGGGCGCCGTCAGTCTTGTCTGCCTGGTCGCCGTCGATAAAGATGATGCACTTGCCCGGATTGGTGGTCACCTTGATATGACCCTTGGGAATGGTGGTACCAAATTCCATCTTGTTACATTCGTCGTTGCCCGGCCACACGTTTACTCGTTTAGAGACCAGGTCAAAGCCCTGGTCCTGAACCTTAAGGTCCTGACGGCCAGACTTAACCTTCATGTTCACAATGGGGCTCTTGCCCAGGTGTTCGCCGCCCAGGTACACGTCGCTGTTAGGGGGGGTGGTAACAATGTTCACAACAGCGTCCTTGTTGCGAGGGGGCGGATTATCGGGATCTTCGCATTCCTTGGCGTTGATGTTTGTGAAGAGGAATGCCATCAACACGGCATACAGGAACATGTTCTTCATGGATTAACTCCTATTGTAGTTTACGTCCAAAATATAAAGTTTTCATGGAATTTAGACATTTTTTTATAAAAAAATTGTTCGATAGGCGAAAGATTGGTGAAATTTGGGGCATTTTACGGGGAATTACGTCGCGATTGTAGGTTAATCCTCGGAATTATCCGGTTTGGCCTACAAAAAACGGGCGGAAAATTTCTTGTATTGCTCTGATTCCGTCAAAAATGTAGGCTAACCCCTGAAAAAAATGCTGCTTGACCTAAAGTTTTTTCTTGCAAGCATTCGTAAAGAACGTGATTTGTTCAAAAAAATGTAGGTTAAAAAGCGCGTCTCCTGCATTTTAGCCTACAAAACGGACCCTATATTGGAATCGGACGCATGGGTAGCAGACTTATTCACTGCCCGTTATGGAGTTTTTGGACGGACATGTTCAGTTTTTTTTTACTTTAGCACGAGCGGCATGTTCCTTGTATACTTTAGCATGGGCGGTATTATCAGATGAAAGCTCTGTATCAAAAAATTCGCACACTCGCAGGCAAAAACTACGGTCTCTACAAGTCCCTGGCAGACAAGCCTTGGGATTTTGGCGATTTTTCCCTGGAGTTCCTACATGTACAGGGCGACCCCTTTGCCCCTGCCTCCAGGGTTTTGATAAGGGCGAATCTGCAAATGCTGGGTTACCCTTCCGAGTGGGGAGGCAGCTTCGAACATCGCCTCGCCTTAAGTGATTTTCTGCTTCGTCGCCTGAGTGCCGTGGTCAAGGAGAAGTATCCAGAAAGGGATGCCGCCGTAGTCTTTGATGTGGCTGGACCGCAAATGCTGGTGCGAAATTCCCTGTGGATTGACAACGGCGAACTTCGCGCCTGCCTCCAGGTAAAGCTCCCCGGCGAGGGGCGCAAAATTCAGGCCGAGGTCGCTGCAGAAATCCTGACCATGGTCTTGCCGGACCTGGTTTCCGCTAGCTTGTACAATGAAGGCTCCCGCTGTGAGGGCGGTGTTTCTCCGGAATTGGCAGCTCACTATCAGGTACTTGCGGACCGCAAGGCTATCCTAGCCGAACTGAAGACTCGCAACATGGTTGCCTTCGTGCCCAACGGGGCTGTTCTTCCCAGAGCTTCCGGCCTTTCCCAGGAACCTTTGGACGGGGCGATCCCTTTTAACGCCCCAGCTGAAATGGCTTTGACTCTGAATATATGCGGGCGTGAAATCACGGGCATGGGAATTCCCGCCGGTGTCACCGTGATTACTGGTGGCGCCTTCCACGGTAAGTCCACCCTTCTGCAGGCTTTGACCAGTGCCGTCTACCCTCATATTCCCGGTGACGGTCGCGAAGGCATTGTCATCGACGAAACCGCCATGCGTATCAGCGTCGAGGATGGTCGCAGCGTCCGCGGTACAGACTTGAGTTTGTTCGTTCGCGACCTGCCCGGCGGTGTCAGCACCCGCGAATTCACTACGGCAAGCGCTTCGGGCTCCACAAGCCAGGCGGCCAATCTCCTGGAGGCCATGGAAGCCGGGGTCAGCGCCTTTCTCATTGATGAAGATTCCTCTGCGGTGAACTTCCTTATCCGCGATGGTCGTGTGCGTGCGCTCCTTGGCGACGACCGTGAGCCCCTGATTCCCTTGACGGATCGCATCAAGGAAATTTGTTCCGCGACGGGATTGAGCTTCATTCTTGTTGCCGGAGCCTGCGGCGATTTCCTCTCCCTTGCAGACAACATCATAGTCATGGCGAATTATAAGGCGGAATGCGCCAACGCAAGGATTCCCGAACTTCGCAATATGGCCAGCGGAGCCGTGGCGGACTCTTCCGAGGCGTTCTCCAGTCACGCGCCTTTTGTGCGCCCCACCTGTCGTAGCTTCGTTGATTACGTACAACCGCTCCTGCCAAGCCTTCGCCCCACCTCCGCCGTGGAGCGTCAGGTAAAGGTGAAGCTCAGTGGCGACACCTTGCTGCAAATGGGTTTCCTGGTTTCCGATACGAGCAAGGCCGGTCTCCTGGTGGATAAGCAGCAACGCCTGGGTGCAGGCTTTATGCTCCTGAACCTCTGCCAGAATGCGGCCAGCAATAGCGACCTTTCCCAGGCCAAGCAATCCATTACCGAGTTCATCCAGAAGCTCTGCGAAAAAATCCAGAACGTGGGCTTCCGCAATTTGCCTCAGGGCATGAGCCGCGAAATGAGCTTGCCCCGTCCGGTGGATATCGCCAGTGTGCTGTTCCGCCTACGTGATCAAGGCAGAAAGTAGATTCAGTATAAATTAATCAAACCGTCTGGCCATGAATGAAATCGCTTTCATATCATAATTGGCGAGCAGAACGCGAGTTTACAAATTTCCGGATAGAAACGATAAGTAAGTATTGAATTTCTAAATCCGGGAGGAACAATGAAAACTATGACTCGCCATGCGGAATATCGCTCCAGAACTCGTGAAATCGATTCTCGCCTAATTGACCTGTGCGGCAAGTACGGTAAGCGTGTGCGCACAAATCATGGCCGATACCTGCTAAAGCGCGAGGATATTCCGCATTACGAACTGGTCGAGGCCAGTCCTGCCCTTAAGGCTCATGTGGAAAAGCAGCTGCCGATTTGCTGTGTCTTTAGCGAAGATGACGTGTGCATCACCGTATTCAGGGTGGATGACCGTATTAACAGGCGCAACTAGGCGCTCTCCTTAAGGAGTTCACAGGGAAATTTTCGGCCTGGCCGAAAGAAACTTGTGGATAGAGTGTTGACAAGCTGATGGTTTTGTGGAATAGAACCCGTTGTTTTCGAAAAAATTGAAAAAAGTTGAAATTTTTTCAGAAAAACCCTTGACATCGTACGGGAAAATTCTATAATTGGCCTCACTTCCGAAACGGAACGCTCGAAAGACGGAACGCTTCGGACGGCAACCCAGAGAGGCTGCCGGGCAGTTTGAAG
>JAZLKH010000043.1:0-8446 GCA_045597545.1 Fibrobacter sp. | reverse complement strand
AAGCTTCTATATAAATTTCCACTCTATCATAAATAGAAATCTCACCGCAGTAACTATCTCCGCCAAGTCCCGCCCAGAAGTAAATCCCACAGCTAAGCAAGAACGGCAACCAAGTTGTTTTCAGCATTCCGCGAACATTCCGGTAAATATCCGTCTTCGTTACATTGGCCGCAAGTAGCGCCATGGAAGAAATGGGAGAAATGCGGTTACCAAAATAAACGCCTGCAAGAATGGCGCCGCCCACCCAGGCATCATCAACACCAAGAGTGCGACCAACCGTAGCGCAAATTACGCCCATGGTCCCAGCAGTTCCAAGAGCGGTTCCCGTCAAAAGGGACATGGCGGAATTCAGCAGAAACGTCAGCAGAATAAAGCTAGTGGGGTGAATCAGTTCCACGGCGTAGTTCACAATCGTCTGGATAGTTCCGCTGGCCCGCCACAAGGAAGTCAACAGCCCCAGCAGAACAAACAACAGCAAGATGCCGCGGGTCGTCTTCACGCCACCCCAGCACATTTCCGCAGTTTTCCGCAGGCCGCAGCGACAAACACCATAACCGCCAAAAAGCAACAATCCAAAGCCCAGCGCATACAGCAAAGGCACGCCAACCACAAGCGACGTCAAAAGTGCTACACAAAAAATTGCAAGGATTAAGATTTCTGTCATCGGCAGGAGTGTTAGTTTTCTAAATTCATGAGTGTTAAAGTTAGAAAAAATATCAAGATGTCTGTTTTAAATAATTTTACCGACGATTTTTTGCAAGCGGCAAAAGAGGCGCACACATACCGCTCCATGCGTCACATTTGTACGCCCGAAGCAAGCCACGTAGAAATTGTAGGACCCGCACAGACCGCAACAGAAATCGGCGCGACATCCGACACAAAATCCGTCCGCGACGTTCTTCTTCTCGCCTCCAACAGCTACTTGGATTTGTGCAACGAACCGGAATTGAAGCAGGCTGCGGCCGAAGCCGTATTGAAATGGGGCACAGGCAGCGGTGGGGCACGCCTTACCACGGGCAACAAGACTCCTCACGAAGATTTGGAAACTGCCCTAGCCCGCTTTAAAGGCGAAGAGGCTGCCATCACATTTGCCACTGGTTACATGGCAAACGTGGGAACTATTTCTGCGTTGGCAAGCAAGCAAATCCATAATAACGGAACCTCCAGTGAATGCATCGTATTCAGCGACGAACTGAATCACGCCAGCATCATCGACGGCATTCGTTTGAGCCGCGCCAAGTGCTACGTTTACAAGCATAATGACATGGCAGATTTGCAGAGACTCATTGAGGAGGCCCGCGGCGAATTCGCATACAAGTCAGCAGAGCTTTCTGACGAAAATAACAAAAAATATTCTGCGCGCTACTTAATCGTAACTGACGCCGTTTTCAGCATGGACGGTGACTTGGCAAACCTCCCGGAACTTCAGAAAATTGCCAAGGCAAACAACTGCCTTTTGATGATTGATGAAGCCCACTCCACAGGCGTCCTCGGGAAAACGGGCCGCGGCCTTGCGGAACATTTTAACGACAAGGGTATTCCTTGCGAACATGCAGACGTAACTGTTGGAACCTTGAGCAAATCCGTGGGATGCGAAGGTGGATTTGTCGTCGGTTCACGCCAGCTTATAGAATTTCTAAAGAACAAGGCTCGAAGCTTTATTTTCACAACTGCAATGTCACCCGCCATGGCGCAGGCCGCTTGCAACAATCTGAAGTTCATTGAACAGCACCCGGAGCGAGTGCAGCAACTTCAAGAGAACGTGAAATTCTTCTGCGACGCACTTGTTAAAGCCGGCGCAGTTTCCAATAGCAAGCAACTTAGCGTTTGCGAATCCGCCATCGTTCCCATCATCATAGGCGACGAAGCGAAGGCACTCGCAGCATCCGCCGCCTTGCAGGAACAAGGAATTCTGATTCCCGCCATCCGCTACCCTACCGTAGCCAAGGGACAGGCAAGACTCCGCGCAAGCATCATGGCAACACACTCCAAAGAAGACTTGCAAATGGCAGCAGACGCAATTTCTGAGATTTTGAAATGCTAGATTCTTCGACTACGAACCTAACGGTTCTTCGCTCAGAATGATACCCCAGAAACATTTTCAATCATCAATCTTCAATTATCAATTATGAACAAGGGTTATTTCGTTACAGCTACCGGCACTGATGTAGGCAAGACTTTCGTGACCGCCCTCCTCGTCAAGAAATGGCGAGACTCCGGCATTGACGCAGGCTACTACAAGGCAGCCCTCAGCGGCGCCGAACTCAGAAACGGCAAGTGGATCGCCGGCGACGCCGACTATGTCAAACGCATAGCAAACCTCCCCGACTCTCAAGAAGAATTGGTCAGCTACGTCTATAAGGAAGCGGTCTCCCCGCACCTGGCCGCTCGCAAGGAAGGCAACCCGGTAGAACTCGCACAAGTCAAGGCCGATTTCGTCGCAGCAACCCAACGCCATGAATTTGTATTTGTGGAAGGAAGCGGAGGCATTGTATGCCCTATCCGTTACGACGCCCCCGCAACGCCCCAAACCAACGGCACACCAAACATCGTCAGCAACACCCCCAATACACAAAACACCCCGAAGAAATTGTTCCTCGCCGACATCATGAAGGCCTTAAATCTTCCGCTTCTGATCGTCACCACCGCAGCTCTCGGCAGCATCAACGCCTGCGTCCTCACCGTAGAATACGCCCGCGCTCGCGGCCTCAACATCAAAGGAATCATCGTAAATCGCTACGGCATCAGCGGCAACTTTCAAATGGAAGACGACAACATCAAGATGATGCGCGAAATCACCGGCCTCGAAATTCTTGCGACCATTCCCGATAACGCTACAGATCTTGGCGTCACCCCATTCTAAAAGAAAATTTTTAATACATTTCAACTGATGACATTTTCTGGAAAGTTCATTTTGCACCTGTTGACCGCGGCAACTCTGTCGTGTTCGCTACTTGCATCATGTACCTTCCCAGTTCGCACCGGTTACGATCGCAGCATCGGAGACTACAAGCCCATTCCAACAGAGAAATCCGAAACATCCGAGCCGAAGCAGAACCCATCTGCAAAGGTCGCCACCAAGGACTCTGTAAGCACGTTCAAAAAAGAACAGGCAAATGCGGCTCCGCAACAAACCGCAGCGAAGTCAAAGCAGGACTCCACCCAAACTACAGCACAAAAACAGAATTCCGTCGAGAAAGTCCGCACCGCGGCAAAGCAGAAAGAAGTCCAGCGAGCAACAGCCAAGGCGTCGCACAAATACAGTTCCCTCGAGGCCCTTGCAAACACGTGGATCGGCACCCGTTACAAACTGGGCGGCACCGACAAATCCGGCATCGATTGCTCCGGCTACGTTATGCGCGTCTATCAGGAATTTTACGGCATCGAACTCCCCCACCACGCAGCCTCTATCTACAAGGACGATCGCGGATCCAACGTAAGCCGCGGCAACCTCAAGGAAGGGGACCTGGTCTTCTTTGGAGACCTCTGGGGCATTAGCCACATCGGCATCTACCTTAGCGGCGACCGATTCACCCACGCCAGCACTAGCCGTGGCGTAATGATTTCACCCATGAACGACAAGTATTGGAGCCCCAAGTACAAGGGCGCCCGCAGATTTAGATAGACGAAAGACGAAAAACGAGAGACGAAAGTTATCGCATTTTATAATTTTTGCGTATGAAAAGAATTGCATTCCAAGGTCGCAAGGGCGCATACAGTGATTGCGCAGCCCACTATCTTTTTGGTGATGATATAGAGACATTGCCCAAGGACACATTCGAAGAAATCTACCAGGCCATCGAAACTGGCGAAGCCGACGGCGGCGCCATCCCCATCGAGAATTCCACGGCAGGTTCCATCGAGGCAAATTACGACTTGCTCTACAAGTGGCGTCATCGCATTGTAGGCGAAGTCATGTTGCGTATCGAGCATACTTTGTGTGTTATGCCCGGCGTAAAACAATGCGATCTCAAACGCGTCTACAGTCACCCTCAGGCACTTGCGCAGTGCTCCAAGTTCTTTGCCGAAAATCCGCAAATCCAAGCCGTACCGGCCTTTGATACCGCTGGTAGCGCAGAAGAGCTGGCCGCCCGCGGTGCCCGCGACGAAGGCGCCATTGCCAGTGCCTACGCAGCAAAGATCTACAACCTGGATATTCTGAAGGCGGGCCTCGAAAATCTCCGCGGTACAAACTTCACCCGTTTCTACGGCATCCAGAAGACTCCGGCAGACTTTACTGAAAGCGAAAACGCCAAGACGACGATTCTCTTTGAACTTGCAGCCTCCAAGGAAGTAGGCGCACTGTACAATGCACTTGGCTGTTTTGCAAAGCGCGGTCTGAACTTGACCCGTTGCGAAAGCCGCCCCCATCCGGACAAACCCTGGGAATACATTTTCCACGTTTCCTTCGAGGCAAACGCCAAGGACGAAAACGCAAAGGAAGCCCTGGCAGAACTCCAAAAGTACACCAGCCAAATCTACATTCTAGGCACCTTCAAGAAAGGCGTGGTAGAAACTTTAAAGTATTGAGCCAAGAGCAATGAGCGACGAGCCTTTATAATAGGCGCCTACGGTGCGATTATTAAAGCTCATTACTCAGAACTCAAAACTCACAACTAGGAAGGAACTTTTTCTATGTCATACGAACGTACAGACAGAGCTTTTAACGAATACAGAAACTTGAAGATGACCGTGGGCTTTATCAGCAGCGCCGACGGTTCCGTGCTTATCGAAATGGGACGCACCCGCGTCATCTGCAACGCTACCTTGCTGCCCAAGGTTCCTGATTGGCTGGCTGGCCGCGGCACCGGCTGGATTACCGCAGAATACAGCCTCTTGCCTCAGAGTACCGGCAAGCGCGTTGAACGCGAACGCAAAGGCGCCAGTGGCCGCACCCAGGAAATTCAGCGCCTTGTTGGCCGCTCGCTTCGCGGAGCCGCCAACCTTGCCGCCCTCGGCGAAGACGCCATCGTCATCGACTGCGACGTCATCGAAGCAGACGGCGGCACCCGCACCGCAAGCATCATCGGCGGCTTCGTGGCCCTTGCCATCGCCCTCAAGAAAATCAAGGAACGCCTTGGCATCACAGAGCAGATTTTGCAGCACGGCATCACTGCCATCTCCGTTGGCGTTGTCGATGGCAAGCCCCTCTGCGACCTTTGCTATGTAGAAGACTCCGCCGCCGACGTAGACATGAACGTGGTGATGCAGGATGCCAAGAACTTCATCGAAGTCCAGGGCACCGGTGAGCACGCCAGCTTCGACCGCAACATGCTCAACACGCTACTGGACCTCGGCGAAAATGCCTGTAAGGACATCTACAAAAAGCAGATGGAACTGATCGGCGGAGAGCTTCCGTAAAAGACTTGCATAAGACTCCGCAAATTTCATTCGTCCGGACTAAAACCTGTGACGAAATTTGCTCTGCGCTCCCGTGGCTCATTAATATGAGCCACTCACGCTTGGCCTAGACTCCGCAAGTTTCACTTTTTTGATAAAAATGGACTCCATTCAGGACGAGACCTCGCCTTTGGAGTCCATTTTTCAAATTTTATGCCGTTTCCGCTAAGCCTAGGCCCACAACTCACGGCTCATTACTCACAGCTATTACACCTTCCAGTCGCAGAAATTCTTCAGCATGGCAAGTCCCACGTCGCCACTCTTTTCCTGATGGAACTGGGATGCAATGAGATTGTCCTTACCGATGAGGCCCTGGAAGGTTTGAGTTCCATAGGTGGTTTCTGCGAAGCTGTATTCTGCAGGCACCACCGGATGGTAGGAATGCACATAGTAGAAGTCGCTGCCGCTCTTGATGCCCTTCATAATGGGATGTTCCTTGATGAACTCCACCTGGTTCCAGCCCATGTGGGGAATCTTCAGACCCGGTTCGTCCCTGAATCGAACCGCCTTGCCAGGAATCAATCCAAGCGTCTTTACGCCGCCGTCTTCCTCGGATTTCTCGAGAATAATCTGACAGCCGATGCAAATGCCCAGCACTGGATTACCAGCCTTCACCACCGTCTTGATGGCCTCGCCGATTCCCGTACGAGTGAGCGTCTCCATAGCGCTTGCCGCAGCGCCTACACCCGGAAAAATCAAGCGGCCGGCCCTGGCAATCTCATCGGCATCACGAGAGGCCCTAGCCTCCACACCAATACGCTCCAAGGCATTCATCACAGACGTCAAATTACCAGCATTATAGTCGACTACGATTATGGACATAGAAACCTCTCATTCTAAAGAACAAGATAGAAAAATCGCTTCATTTGCTCTTCAAGCAGGACCTGCATCTAGTGAATTTTTTATTATTGCATTGGGATGTAGTAAAAACGTTCCCTTATCAAGGAGTGACATTATGGCGAAGAACAGCAGATTATCTCTGCTTGCCACCGCGGCCATCACGGCCTCGGTCTTTTGGGCTTGTACAGAAGAAGAGAACCCAACTTTCAACATAAACACTGAATTCGGCGTAGACAGTTTTGACGATTTGCCAAAGTGTACCGAAAAACACGAAGGGGAAACCGCCTACAACTTTGACGACGAAACCACCTACATGTGCGTCAGCGGCAAGTGGCAGGAAGTTGAAATTTCCACAGAATATAGACGATCCTCGAGCCTAGGCAAATCATCCAGCAGTTCCGCAAGATCTTCTAGCAGCTACTACAGCAGCTCCAGTTCTGCAAGATCTTCCAGCAGCTACTACAGCAGCTCCGCGAGGTCTTCCAGCAGTTCAGCAAGGTCTTCCAGCAGTTCCGCAAGGTCGAGTTCCTCCTCATTCATCCCGAACGATTTCTCCGACTTGGATGTAGATGAAACGGACCTCTACGAATACGGTCACTACGACTGCAGCCTCTACGACTGCGCCCCCACTAGCTACCTGAACCAGGATCTCTTGGACAATGGCCAATACAAGGAGTTCCTGGACCGCCGTAACGGCAAGGTCTACCAGACGATTCAAATCGGCAACCAAATATGGCTGGCCCAGAACCTTGACTACTACACCGTCGACGGAAATGCAGACAACAAGAAGGGCAGCTTCTGCTACCAAGATCTCGACGCAAACTGCGCAAAGTACGGCAGACTCTACACCTGGGCCGCTGCCATGGACTTGAGCAGCAGCTATAACACCACTAGTTTCAACGATTCCCCGGTACAGGGCATTTGCCCTGATGGTTGGCACGTCCCCGACGGCGGCGAGTGGAGCTCTTTGCTCTATCACGACGATTTTTCAACAGAGGCGATGCAGTCTACCCACGAAACCTCCTGGACCAGCGCAACAAACACCCTCGGTTTTAGCGCCGTCGCCTCGCAAATGTACGGTTCCAACCACTTCTCCTGTAACGAATCCTTCTACTGGCAGAACTTCAATCGCAGCTATGACGAGGCCCAGTACTGGGTTACGGGCAAGGGTTGCAACGGATCCTACAAGGCAGACAAGATCGAAAAGTTCTCCTTGCGCTGCGTAAAGAACTACAGCAGCCTCGTCATTAAACCCAAGTCCAGCTCCTCTGCGGCAAGCTCCAGCAGCGCAACTCCGCCAGACGTCATCTTGTCCAGCAGTTCCTACGAAATTAGCGACCTTGTGGATCTGGATATCACACCCATCAAGGAAAGCGGCTTCTACGACTGCTCGGAGCACAATTGCATCACCACCGATTACCTGAACCAGGAAATGCTCGACAACGGCGACTACCTGGAATACCTGGACATTCGCGATGACCAGGTTTACAAGGTGGTGGTCATCGGCGAACAGGTATGGATGGCGCAGAACTTGAACTACGTCTCCGTCGACGGAAATGCCGATGACGAAGTGGGCAGTTGGAGCTACAACGACAGCAGTGATGTCATCGGCCGCCACTACACCTGGACTGCAGCCATGGACATCAGCGACTCTTACGCAAACTCTCTTTACAGCTCCTCTGGAAAAAATCAAGGAATCTGTCCCAAGGGCTGGCACGTTCCCTCAAGAAGTGAATGGGAAACCCTTAAAGACAATTTCATTAGTCTCAGCGATGACATAACCACCAGCAACATCGCATACTATCTAAAGGCAAAGTCTTCCAAGGGCATCGACTTGCTGGGTTTCAGCCTCTTGTTCTCAGCAAAATATGGCAGCGCCCAGAAATGGGAATACTCGGCAACATTCTTCTGGACCTCAGACGAGTACAGCGCCACAGCCGCCTACTATAAAGTTCTCAACGTAGACAGTCAGAATTTCTCAACAGTAGACTACTCCTATTCGAAGACATTCAGAAACCACCTTCGCTGCATCGCTGACTAAGGAGACTCAAAATGACTAAGATTTTCACTACTGTCCACTAAAAAATAGGGTCGATCGCCTTGAACCCGCATAAACAAAGGGCTGTAGACGATTTTGCTAGTCAACGGACTTGAATTTCAAACGCCTAGATTTGCTTAATTTTAGGCAATGTTTAAAGATCAGTAT
>JAZLKH010000042.1:0-12467 GCA_045597545.1 Fibrobacter sp. | reverse complement strand
CTTCCAGCAAATTGCTCTGTTCGTCGACTTGTCGAGCGTAGGCAAAGAATTCTTCGCCTTACTTTGTGAGAATGACTCCTTTATTGGTGCGGGCGAACAGCAAAAGGTCCATTTCTCGTTCCAAATCTCGAATGGCCGCAGTTAAGCTTGGCTGTGAAATGAAAAGCTTGCGGGCAGCTTCGGTAACGCTGCTGGATTCGGCTACGGTAATGATGTATTTAAGTTGCTGCAGAGTCAAATTTAAAATCTCGGATAAATTGTTTTCGATCAAATATAACAAGAAAGGCTCGGCGTTTAACATTTGCCGAGCCTTGTATGGTCTTGAGTGGAGTACAACGAAGAATATTAACCTTGGTTACACCGCTGCGTAAAGCAGGATGGCCAGCACCTGGGCGCTCAAAATTCTCAACAGCATCGTTAGCGGGTAAACGGAGGCGTAGCCCACATTCACCGCTTCACTGTTGCTGAGCCCGTTGGCGAAAGCCAAGGCAGGAGGGTCTGTCATGGAGCCAGCGATCATTCCGCAAAGGCTCAGATAATTCACCTTGAAAACCAGGCGGCCGACAATGCCCGCGATCATCAGCGGAACAAAGGTGATAAGCGCAGCCAGTGCCATGTAGTGGAATCCGTCGCCATTCAAAAGAACGTCGAAGAATCGAATGCCAGCATTCAAGCCCACGCAGGTGAGGAACAGCGTAATTCCAAGTTCGCGAAGCATCAGGTTTGCGCTAGCTGCCATAAAGAAGTTCAGCGGGCCGATCTTACGCTTACGAGAAAGGATGATAGAAATAACCAGGGGACCGCCAGCCAGGCCCAGCTTTAGCGGCGTGGGCATGCCAGGAATGGCGATAGGAATGGAGCCGATGATGACACCGATGAAAATTCCAAGGAATGCGGGGAGAATTTCCGGGTGGTTCAGAGCCTGCAAGGAATCGCCCAGTTCCTTGGCTGCGGCGTCAATGCCCTCGGCGGGGCCAACAACCAAAAGTTTATCCGCAAACTTCAATCGCAAATCTAGGCGACCTGTAAACTTGAATTCTCCACGGACTACGCGGCTTACGTTTACACCGTAGCGTTCGGGGAAGGCGAGCGCCCCGATGGACTTGCCAAGCATTTTCTTGTTTGTTACAAGAATGGAACGCGTTGTCAGCTTGCAGTCGTTCTGGGTAATGGGAGTTGCCAAACGTTTACCGATGACTTTTTCCATGGTTTCCACGGCTTCGGGCAAGCCCACGAGGTGAACCTTGTCCCCCTCGAGAATAACCGTCTTGCCATTAGGAGTCTCGATGTTCCCGTTCCGCAATAAGCGCGTAATCACAACTCCCGAAGAAATCAGATTGGGAATTTCCTTGAGCTGAATTCCGATGAGGTTCTTGTTTTCTACCAGAAGGCTGCAGGAGACGATATCCTTTTGATTAGAGGCGATTTCCGCGGCGTATTCTTCGGCAGACTTAGAAGGGTCCTGCCTAAAGAATACTCTCACAAGAATCATCACCAGGATAATGCCGATAACACCAAAGGGATATGCGACAGCGTACCCGATACCCGTCAAGGATGTATCCGCCCCTGCCGCGACAAAGGCTGAATTTGCGGCTCCGAGGGAAGGCGTGTTTGTCACAGCGCCACAGAGCATCCCGATGAGCACGGGTACGTTGTCATGCATGTCCGTGAAAAAGTAAAGGCAGAGGGTGACGAGGACTCCCGTCAATACAACGCTTACGGCCAAAATGTTCAGCACCAGACCGTGGCGTCGAATGGAATCGATGAAGCCTGGCCCCACCTGCATACCGATGGTGTAAACAAAGAGGATGAGGCCGAATTCCTGAATGAAGTGAAGGACATTGGGATCAATGCGGAGGCCTAGATGCCCCATAAGGATACCCACGAACAACGCTCCGGCACCGCCAAGGCTAATGCCTTTCACCTTGATTTTGCCTAGCATCAAACCTAGGGCCGCTGTGGCTGAAAGAACAACCACCTGCTCCGCTACGGAAGCTTTAGTAAACAAGTCAATTAACCATTGCATGGGAGTAGTGAATAGTGAATAGTGAAGAGTGATGAGTAATCAGTAATCAGTGAACAGTGATTAGTGAACAATGGCGCTTCGCGCATGCTTTAGGACGGCGAAACCGTGTGTTTTTACATTGTTCATTTCTTGATGCAGCGCACGGAGTAGGCGATGTTCTTGCTGAAGTTTTCATAGGTAACGGCGCTGTCTGTGATGCGAACCACGGTACCGCGGGCGTCGTCAAAAGATTCAGCGGTCCAGAAGCTTGCGCTTACGCCCTCGTCGGCGAACTTACCGTTGCTTGCATAGCGATAGCCTGCCTTAAGGACATTGAGGTTCTTTGTGTCTATGGTTTCGAAATCCGCCTTGGAAGGAAGCGTCCAGCCGTCGGGGCAGATGGTTTTGGCGGATTCATAAGGATAGAGGCGACCGTATTTTTCGCAGTTTTCGTGATTGCTGCCGTAGCAGAAACTGGAATCGGAATCAAAACGGGCCAGGTTTTCCATAAGCCAGACTTTATCGCCCAGCTTGGCGGTCTTATAAGTTTTTTCGACGCATGACAAGGTGCCTGCAGTATCGTCATACTGGCAGGAATTTGCCTTGTCACAGGCGGTAAAGAACAATGCCATTGTAGCAATAGCGAGGAGAATAATTTTTTTCATTTTGTCAGCCTTTGTTGTTTTTTTTGTTTTGCGGCTCAAATTTAGATGGAATCATCATTTCTGACTAATATTTTGTTTTTATAAAATCAATAAGAGTTTTTGATATATCTTTTGTAATTTATCACTTTTTATTATCATTTGATAAGATAATTCTATGATTGAAACGTATTGCGAAATGATAACTTTTGCCTATATTTGGAAATATGGAACTCACTCAGCTCAAATACTTTCTTGAAGTCGCCAAGAACGAGCACGTTACACAAAGTGCAAAAAATCTTTGTATCGTGCAGCCCGCTCTTACTCAGGCCATACACAAACTCGAAGACGAGCTGGGAGTTACTCTATTTAAGACTTCAGGCAGAAACATCAAGCTCACCGAAAGCGGAAGATTTTTCTATAACGAATTGCAACCCATTTATAACGAAATGGTGGCGTTGCCCAAAAGGTTGCAAGAAATTGTAAATCAGCAGAACAACAACATCAAGCTAAATGTTCTTGCCGCCTCGGCTCTTATAACGAACGTCGTTATCGAATACAAACAAACTCATCCGTACTTAAACATCGACATGATTCAAAACGCAGAAACCGATCTCTTTGATTTCTGCGTCCGAACTTTCAGCACCTACAAGCCTGAATTGGATAGTTACAAGAACGACGCCTATTTTGTTCGTTCCGAAAAGATTTTCCTGGCGGTACCCAATACGGCAAAGTACAAGAAGATGACTTCCATATCTCTTTTTGATATTGAAGAAAAGTTCATCCGTCTTTATGGTTCCAAGCAGTACCGAAAAATTTGTAACGAACTTTGCGAAAAGGTGGGTTTCAAGCCCGAGATTACATTCGAAAGCGACAGTTCCGCAGCCATCAAGGAGGCTGTTGCTGGCGGCATCGGAGTCTGCTTCTGGCCCGAGGTTTCCTGGGGCAAGATGGACCACAAGAAAGTCAAGCTCCTTGAAATCACCGACTGCGATTTCAAACGTGACATTGTGATTTCATACCGCAAGAACAAGCAGGACAGCTCCAGCACTGACGAATTCTACGATTTCATGTCCAAATACGATGCCAAGAAGCACTGGCACAAAAAGAGAGCTTAAAAGCTTACTTACACTTAAATCCTTGCAATTCCAAGCCAGCCTTCATTTCTCCGTAGCTGGAATTTCGGTCCATGTTCATTGCCTTGATGAATCGATGGTCGTTGGCAGTGTGCATTCTGAATCCCGTTGCGGTCTGGGAAACTTCGCCCTTGCCGCTTTCAGAGAAACGCTGGAATAAAAATTCGCGTCGACTTTCCAATTCTGGCGGAATGAAAACATCGGTTACCAAATCCACGTTTTTGATTTCGTTATCTACAAAATCCAAGGTCATGGTTACGAAATTCTTGAGACCGCTGAATTGACCGTTGATGGAGCAGGAAAGGTGCTTAGGACCTGTCTTTTTGGGCGCGGTCTTGGGGGCAGGAACCTTGTCGGCGGTTGTCATGCCGAATACAGCCAGCATCTGTTCTTCGCTTGCGGCGCCAACGATACGGTTAACAATTCTGCCGTTCTGGATAAAGAAAATGGTGGGAAATGCCTGGATGGGGAAGGTATTCTTGATTTTTTCGATGCCCGGTTCATCGATGCCCACAGAACCGATCTTTACGTTCTTGTAGTTCTTGGCCATGTTGATGAGAGTGGGAATCATGATCAAGCAAGGGGGGCAACTGGTGGATGAAAATTCCAAAATGACGTTCTTGTCGGACTTGAGAATTTCCTGTTCAAAGTTGCTGTCGTCGATGCGAACGATGCCGATGGTTTCGACTTCGTCGCTAGACGCTTCTGCTACGGAATCTATTTCATTAACAGGAGCTGATTCTACAGCAGGCTTAGGATTCTCCTTGGCCGGAGCTGCTACTGTGACTTGAGCAGGAATGTTTTTGGCAGAAGTGTTGTGGTTGATTTTTTTTTCGTCAAGGTCGCATCCAGCAAGCGCGCCGACGGTTACGAATAAAACGGCCTGCGTAACAATTAAACCTATTTTTTTGCTCATAGTCAAGTCTCCGTATCAATATCCCAAATTTATAAAATTGAATTAATCCGCAGGGTTCAGTATTCTGATTCTCTAAAGTTTTTGGGAGAAACTCCTGTCATACGTTTAAAGAACTTTCCAAAGAAACTGATGTCCGGAAAGTTCAGTTCTTGAGAGACCTGCAGAATGCTTTTAGAAGAGGACTTCAGTAGAATTTTGGCCTCCACGGCAATGTGCTCGTCGATCCATTGTTTTGCACTCTTTCCACTAATTTCTTCGGAAATTGCCGACAAGTACTTAGGCGTGATGTCCAGTTCCTTGGCGAAAGACTGGACAGATCGTTCGGCTTTGTGATTTTGCATGACCATGTCCATGAATGCCGCGAAAATCACTTCCTTGCGGGATTTCTTTTGGATGTCGTCCATCGTAGGGAGAGCAGTTCCAACGCATTCATATAAGAACGAAATTAGGGCGTTTTTTAAAATCTGGAAACGATAGGGATTGTTCTGGGTGGTTCTAAACTTTCTCTTTAGATCAAAGCTGGAACTGAACAACTGCATGAAAATGTCGGATTCCATGTGAATTTGCGGTTGATTCTTAACGTTTAAAATCATGCGGGTAAAGTTGTCGATGCGATCCATCAACTCCTCTAGCGTCTCCTTGGACACGGCGATTCCGCAGAATTCCAAATCTTGGCTAAATTCTTTACAACAGGCGATTTGATTGGGTAGGGCAAAGAAGATGTCTCCGTCGCCAATGGTGTAGTCCTTCAAATCCACTTCAACTTGGATGGAGCCATGACGGACTAGTACAATTGCCGCCGCTTGTAGATTGGCGTGATGATTTAGTCCGATTCCCTCAAGATTATCGAAAATGGCAACCTTGTCCGTGAGGGTGTTGATGGGTTGCTTGGCGCTGAGTAAGGCCAAGTCCGCCTTTCTTATGGTCCCGTTTTTATCAATCATTGTTTTGGTCTAATTTTCTTGAATAACGAAGTAATTGAACTGTTTCTTGCTTAATTATTGGCAAATATATCTTTTTTTATAGAAAAATCAACCATGAGGGGGCGCGGAATTATCAAGTTGAATATGAAAAACCGCGCAGATTCTTCTGCGCGGTCCATTGAAATCTTTTTCGAGGCGTTAGTCTACTTACCGTAGATGTCCTTGTTGGTCATAGCGCAAACGCAGGAGTCGCTCCAGACGTTTTCGGCGGTTTCCACCATGTCGATGATGGCGTAGATGGGGAGGATGATGCCCATGATGCCCACCGGCATGCCGTTGCCAGCCATCAGGGAAAGGGTGAGGAAGTAGCAACCCATGGGAACGCCGGCGTTACCTACGGCGCTCAGCACAGAAATGCCAATCCAGAGGATGATGGTGGGGATGGAAAGTTCCATGCCTCCGTTCTGCATCACAAACAGCGAAGTCACCAGGATAAAGGCGGCACAACCGTTCATGTTGATGGTGGTGCAGATGGGGAGTACAAATCGGGCTACCTCGGGATTTGCATTCATACGCTCTTCGGCACTGCGCATAGTCACGGGCAAGGTGGCGGCGCTGCTCTTGGTAAAGAGGGCGGTAAGCACAGCCGGGGACATCTGCTTGATGACCTTCAGCGGATTCAGTCCGCGGGCGATCAGGAAGAGGGGCAGCACGATAAAGAACTGAACCAGGTTGCCACCCATGATCACCAGCACATACTTGCCGATAGAACCTAGCACAACGCCCGCGCTAATCTGTGCGGTCAGTTGGGCTGCAAAGGCGACGATGCCAATGGGCAAAATCTTGATGAGGCCGCGGATCATCATGAACAGGAGTTCCTGAATTCCTGTAAAGAAGCGGATGACCGTATCCTTGGCGTCTGAGTCCGGCATCTTGGAAAGGGCGACGCCCATGGCGAAGGCGATGAATAGCACCGAAAGCACATTTCCTGCCAAGAAGGGCTGCAGCACGTTGTTGGGTATCACCGAGAGGATGTGGTCGTAATAGGAAAGTTCGCCCAGGTTCTTGGGAATTTCCGCACCGCCGATGGTGATTGCCTCTGCTGGCAAGTTCCCCGGAGCGATGATCATGTAGAGGATTGCCGCTACGACCGTTGCCGCTAAAGTAGTCAGCAGCGTGTAAGAAATAGCGTGCTTGAAAATGCGACCGGTATTCTTCTTTGCCCCAAAGGAGGCCATTGTGGTAATGACGGCCAGGGCGATGGTGGGGACCGCCAGGAACTGGAACAGTCTCGTAAAGGCCGTTGCGATGAAATTGAACAGGTCGTTCAGCTTTGCTATGCCAAGAACGCCCAAAAAGCCACCCACGATTAGGGCAGCAATCCAAAGAATCATTTGCAGATGTTGTTTTTTCATAATGGGTAAAAATAGGAAATTTTTCGATTTTTGCCTTGCTTTGGGATAGAGTCATACAAAATTCGGGTGTCGAAAACAAGAGTGTTTTGTTGACGTAAGGTGTTTTTTTTATTATTTTTGAAAAAACTTTTCATTTTTTATGCTTGTCAAAGGAGAATCGCATGAAGAAGTTTATCACCGCCATGGCTATGACTCTTAGCCTTGCCGCCATGCCGTCTTTCGCCCAGTACGAAGACGACTACGAAGAATACGTTCCGGAGGAACAGGCTGCAGAAAGCTCCGAATACGCCGAAGAAGCCGCCCCTGCAGAGGAATCTGCTCCGGCAGAAACCGCTGCTGCCCCTGCCGCCGAAGAAAAGTCCTCTGGTGAATTCAAGCCTCTGGTTATCGGTGGTCGCTTTGATGTGGGTTTCACTGATTTCCACAGCGTTCCCGAAGAGGCTGAAGATGCCTATGACGAATGGGCTGGTATTGACTTCTCCCTCGGTGTCTCCCTGCGTTACTACTTTACCCCGATGATCGCCTTTGCTCCCGAAGCAAACCTGACGATTCGCTACATGTTCCAGACTTATGAATATTCCGATTATTGGTACACCTACGAATATGAGATTGGCTTTACCCAGCTCTTGCTGGACTTCCCGCTGTTGGCCCGCGTTCAGCCCATTGACCTGTTCTATGCCGAAGCTGGTATTCGCGTAGGTTTTTCTCTGTTTAGCGAATACTCTTTGATGATTGACGATGTTGAAATTGATGATGCTGATTGGCCGACCAATACTTTCAATGCCGCGCTGGTTCTCGGTGCTGGTGTAACTCTCCCGTACAAGAACAAGAAGGTTGACGTCGGTATCCGCTTTACCTACGACTTCACCGCTCTCGAAGAAGATGGCGATGCCGGTCTGTGGGCAATCAAGCTTGCTTTCACCTACCACCACTAATTTTCTTATCGGCAACATTTAGCCGTATTGGTTTAGAATTTTCCCGCTTGGGCTTCGGCTCGGCGGGATTTTTTTATTTTTGGCCCCATGGATTCCCTTTCCGAGTTTTTAACCTTTGCCCATACGCCGTCCTTGAGCCTGTTCCAAAAGGTTCAGGGCGAAGCCATTCATGTAAATGGTGCGTCTGTGCCCATGGCGGCCATGATGGTGGCGGCGCGATTCCTCAAGGCGCCCCAGCAGATTCTGGTGGTGGCCAAGGATTACCGCAGCGCAGAATCCTGGGTAGAGAACTTGGAAAGCATGGTGGGCGAGGACTTTGTTCGGTTTTTCCCTTCCATCGGATTGAAACCTTACGAAAAGAAGATTCCCTTCGAAGGTGTGTTGGAAGAACGCCTGAAGTTCTTTAGGGACCTGGAAAAGGCGCAGTCGCCCTTTATAACGGTTTGTCCTTTGGACTCTCTGATGATGCGCTTGCCCTCGCCGGGTTTTATAGCACGGGGCTCTAAAGTTCTTAAAGTAGGCGACGTATTTGAACCGTCCACATTGCGCCCCTGGTTTTTGGACCATGGCTTTATTGAACAGCCCGTAGTCAGTGGGGTAGGGGAATTCTCCATTCGCGGTTGCATTGTGGACGTGAACTGTCTGCTCTATCCGCACCCCATAAGAATTGAATTCTTTGGCGACGAAATTGAATCCATAAGATCCTTCGATATTTTCACCCAGCGTTCCGTGGAGCAGATGAAGCAAATTCAGCTGTATCCCATGGGTGAATTCACCATTCCCGAAAAGGAAATGGCCAAGTTCAACGGAGAAACGGAAAATCTCTGGTGGCTCCGCAGCCGCTACGAAAAACTGGACAAAAGTCTGCTGGACTACTTGCCCAACGCGGCTCTTGTCTTTGAGGAGCTTTCTGGGCTTTCGGAGACCGCCTCCAAGTATTACTTGAATTACGAATCCGTCTTCCAGGAATTGCGCCAGGTGGATGCCGATGCCGTTCCCCCCAGCGATATCTGGTTCAAGATCGGCGAACTTTCCCGCAGCTTTGTTGGCCGCAGCTCCTTAGACATTACCCGCGTCAATGTGGATGACGGCAACTGGCACGATCTCCACTGCAAGCCCCAGGATTTCTCCTCCAACGGTACCGATGCGGTCTATAAGGAAATCGAAGAATTTACCGCCAATGGCGGCACCGTGTACGTGGTTGCCCCTACGCCGGGCGGCTTGAACCGCTTGAAGCAGGTCTTCGGCGAATTGCCTATCGAGGAGTACATCCAGGGTAACCTTTCCGAAGGTTTCTGGCTAGAGGAAGACAAGATCGCCTTCCTCACCGAAACCCGCATTTTCAATAGGCATTCCAACAAGGCTCGCAAGCGCAAGATTTCTGGCTCCGTCACCGGTGCTCTGATGATTGAATCCCTGAACCGCGGCGACTTCGTGGCTCACGAGGATCACGGCATCGGCAAGTACCTGGGGCTTGTCCGCGTAGAAGTCAACGGCGGCATGGTGGACTGCGCCCTTCTGGAATACGAGGGCGGCGACAGGCTTAAGTTCCCCGTGGCGGACTTGCAAAAGATCGAACGCCTGGAGAATACGGAGAACCCTCCTAAGCTGGACAAGCTGGGCAGCAAGAGCTGGGAAAACCTCAAGAAACGCGTCAAGCAGAAGGTCATTCAGATAGCCCGCGACCTGGTGGAGCTCTACGCCAAGCGTGAACTCATCGAAGGTTTCGATTTTCCGCCCGACGGCAAGCTTCAGCGTGAATTCGAGGAGGCTTTCGAATACGATCCCACTCCCGACCAGGTGAAGGCCACCGCCGATATCAAGCGGGATATGGAAAGCCGCCGCCCCATGGATCGCCTGATTTGCGGAGACGTGGGCTTTGGCAAGACCGAAGTGGCCATGAGGGCAGCCTTCAAGTGCATCGTCAGCAAGAAACAGGTGGTGCTCCTGGTGCCCACGACGATTCTTGCCGCGCAGCATTACGAGAACTTCATGGATCGTTTCGCCGGCTTCGGCGTGAACATCGCCCTTGTCAACCGCTACAAGAGTGCTAAGGAAAAGAAGGAAATCTTCAAGCAGGTTTCCGAAGGTAATGTGGACATTCTCATCGGCACTCACGCTCTGCTCTCCGAGAAGAACCAGTTCAAGGACCTCGGCCTTCTCATCATCGACGAAGAGCAGAAGTTCGGCGTCAAGCAGAAGGAAAAGCTCCGCGAGATGCGCCTGACCGTGGATTCCCTCAGCATGAGTGCCACGCCGATTCCCCGCTCGCTTCACCTGAGCATGACCGGCGTCCGCGACATTTCCCTCATCAATACGCCGCCCATCAACCGCTTGCCTGTAGAAACCAAGCTGATGAAGCGCGACGATGAAGTTCTGAAGAACGCCATCCTCGACGAACTGGCCCGTGGCGGTCAGGTGTTCATTGTCAATGACCGCGTCCAGAGCATTTACGCCTTGGCCGATGACATCGAGGCTCTTGTGCCTCATGCCACCATTGGCGTTGCCCATGGGCAGATGAACGACCGTGACCTTGAAAACGCCATGGACGCCTTCATCTCCCGCAAGTTTGACGTTCTGATCAGTACAAGCATTATCGAATCGGGTTTGGACGTTCCCAACGCCAATACCATCATCATCATGAACGCCCATCACTTCGGCATTTCCCAGCTGTACCAGATGCGTGGACGCGTCGGCCGCAGCAGTGTGCTGGCCAAGGCTTTCCTGGTGATTCCTGCAAAGCACGACATTTCCCCGGAGTCCATGCGACGCCTAAAGGCCCTGGAACAGTTTACGGACTTGGGCAGCGGCTATCAGCTGGCCATGCGCGACCTGGAAATTCGCGGTGCGGGCAACTTGCTGGGCCAGGAACAGCACGGCTTTATCGCCGAGGTGGGCTTTGAAACTTACGTTCGCCTGGTCCGCGAGGCCGTTGACATGCTCCGCGGCGGTGATGTGGAAAAGCCGGTGCAGACCCGCGTAGAACTTGGCGTAGACGCTTACCTGCCCGAGGACTACATCGAGGACGGCCTTACGCGCATCTCCATGTACCAGCGGATCGCTCGCGTCACCCGTGCCGACGAAATCGAAAGCATTTCCCTGGAACTCTCGGACCGCTTCGGCCCCGTGCCGGAACCGGCCAAGATGCTTTTGCTGGTGACCGAAATCGCGCTCCTTGCCGGACGCCTCCGCATTCAGGGCTTGGTACAGCGCAAGGGCATGCTTGCCGCTACCTTCGTGGAATTCCCGCCGCCGGATCCTCGCATCATCAGCGAGATGTACGGCGCCACCCAGTTCCCCATGCGAATCATGGGCGGTTCACCGCTGCAGGTCGTCATCGAACTGGGCAAGGGAAATGCTGTGGAACTTGCGGCCAAGGCCCTCAAGGAATTTCGCGCCTTCGCGGTAATCAAGGCGCAGTCTGTGACCATTCAGCCCAAGAATCCGCTACTGGCCGGCATCGGCGAAGAAAAGTAACATCAAGCTCTTAGTGTCACCCCGGATTTAGGCCGGGGTATCCTTTAGTCTTTCGTACATCCTCTGCACGTTCTCTAATTCGTCCTTGATTTTTTTGACAATGCCTTCGGCATCCATGGCGGACTCTTCGACAAAACGCTCGTCCGCATCGGTTTCAAAACGAATCTGCTCTGGGCTCATCTGCTTTATGGCTTCCAAGGTAGACTTCTTCTTGAATGAATCCCTGTGCAGCGAAAAAATCGGATTGAACCCTTGCGCAAACTTCACCAAGGAGGTGTCCCCGCCGAAGCGATGGAATATCACTTTACCGATGCGTTTGCCCTCCATCATCTTTACAATACGCATGTAATCGCCAACGCAGTGGATGTGCAGGGGGCGTTCAAGCGATTCCGCCAGCTTCATTTGCCGCAAGAGAGCCCGGTCTTGAATTCCGCCGATTTCGTAACCTTCGTAGCGCTTGTCCAGGCCGCATTCTCCCACCTGGGCGATTCCATTCTCCCTGAGCAAAACATCTAGGCGCGACCAGTCCGCCGCGGTCACCTTGGATGCTGCCATGGGATGTACCCCAAACGCCGTGATTTCACCGAGCTCAATGGAATTTTCCCACTCCCAGGGTTCACAGGCTATGGAATTGAATCCGATTTCAGCGTTTTTTAGCCCCTTGGCGACAGCGGCGGGGTTGGCCAGGCGGGCTAAATGAAGGTGAAAATCAAACATATTGAACAATATACCACGAAAATTTCAAAAAAATATTGTTTTTGCGGTAAAAAAAGCCTAATTTAATGGCGAAACGTTTTAATTTGCATAATAAAGGAGTTTTTATGCGCGATCTGCTTGAAAAAGCATTGAATAAGGGTCTTAGTGTTTCTTTTTCTAATGAAGGCGGTTTCTCCGTCATTCGCATTTGCAAGGAATCCGAAGTTGTTGCCAGCTGCAGCCTTGGCACCGGCGACTTCCGCACCAACGTCGAGGATTCCCTCCAGTCCCTGCTCATGGACCTGGACCGCAAGGGCATCTAA
>JAZLKH010000041.1:0-37339 GCA_045597545.1 Fibrobacter sp. | reverse complement strand
TGGAAATAAAGGAATGGATTATAACTCTGAGTGAACAGGGCGAGAATAGCCAACACAAAAATTAAGAGGGCTAAAACAGCTCGTTTAGGGGTAACCTTGCTGCACCAGTCGAAAGACCTGAACTTCCAGAACGAAAGCAGCCAGGCCACAGCCATGAACACCACGCAGCTGGGCGTAAAAATTTCCGCCGTCAAAATAGAGTCTGCCGCACTTACAGGATTCAAGCCTAGCAAAGCCTTCCACATGCGCCAGGCCTCGCCAATATTATCGGCACGAAACAGCACCCAGCCAAACAGCACGATCACCTGAGTTAAAATCAACTGTACAATCTTAGGCGCCTTGGCATACAAGGCCTCCTTATTGTGTGCGCGTTCCACAATCATGAACAAGGCATGGTAAAGACCCCAGCAGATAAAGGTCCAGTTGGCCCCATGCCAGACTCCGCTCACAAACATCACCATGAACAAATTAAAGTACAGGCGTTGCTTGCTGACGCGATTGCCACCAAGCGCTATGTACAAATAATCACGGAACCAGCTTGTCAGGGAAATATGCCAGCGCTTCCAAAATTCGGTAATGCTCCTGGACCTGTAGGGACCATCGAAGTTTCGTGGAAAGTGGAATCCCAGCATAAGGCCAAGACCGATAGCCATATTGGAGTACGCCGAGAAGTCAAAGTAAATCTGGAACATGTAGGCAAGAGCGCCCCACCAGGTGTTCAGAACGCCCGGCGCATCGGCGGCAAAAACGCGGTCGGCGATAATGCCCACCTGATTCGCCAGGAAAATCTTCTCCCCAAAGCCAAAGCAGAAGAACACCATGCCGCGGACAAAGTTTTCCAGCGTATGGGTTCGAGTTTCCAGTTCTTCCGCCACGGTATTGTAGCGGACAATGGGGCCAGCCACCAGCTGCGGAAACAATGCTACGTAACAGGCGAAGGTGGCGAAGTTCTTTACCGGAGGTGCAGTACCGCGCCAAACATCGATGGCGTAACTCATGGACTGGAAGGTATAGAATGAAATACCCACCGGCAAAAGCACCGTCATCACATGGAAGGGTTCTCCGCCGAACTTTTCCACAACGGCATTCAAACCGCCCATGAGGAACATGTAGTACTTGAAGAAACCCAAGGCACCAAGGTTCGTCACCACCGCAAGGGCCAGGCCGAGGTTTCGCTTAAAGCGACTTGCGCCCTCTGCGGAAATCAGCTTACCCGACACATACACCACCAGGGTGCTGCCAAACATCAAAAAGACAAGCCAAGGCTCCAGCCAACCGTAAAAGATGTAGCTGAAAACGGTGATAAGGAAATTCAGGTAGGAATGCCTAGCCCCCAGCTTGAACAGCACAAAATAGCCAACCAGGAAGGTGGGCAAAAAGTAGAACAGGAAAAGCTGGGAGGAAAAGACCATATACGAGGGACGAGGTTCGAGGTTCCAGGTACGAGGCGTGAGTTATTCGTTGACTTCGATGGCCAGGTAGCGTGGGCTTTCGTCGTCGAAGTATTCGTCCTCCACAGCGCCGTCCCAGTTGCCTTCCAGGGGAACAATCTTAAGCTTGTGCTTTGCCTTGGCCTTGAATTCAGACACATTGCCCTTGGACTTGTCGGCCATCTTGTCCTTCACCTTGCCGCGGGCAATCAGCGGATTGTAAACGCCTACGAGAATTTCCTTGGCATCAAGGTTGCCGGACTGCACAGAGAGCACCTTGTACTTGAAAACATAAACGTAGCTGTACAAGTCGTTGCTGGGCATCTTGCCAGGAATTTCGGTGAGACGGCCCTCCAAGGAAATGGGATCGGCGAAGGCGAACATGGCCAGGGCGAAAAGGAGAACAAGTAACTTCTTAAGCATATAAACCCTTAAAACAACTGTTCCTGGAAAATTAGAAATTTAATTTTCGTAAAAGTGCCAAATTCAAGTCAAATTCACGGCATAAGTCGATACCGTCGGCAAAAAGGCTCAGGCCACGGTATAAACTAAAAACCCCGCTCTTTCGAACGGGGTTTTTAAGCTGCTTCACTTGGACTCGAACCAAGGACAACGCGATTAACAGTCGCGGGCTCTACCAACTGAGCTATGAAGCAATCAGGTCTTTAAGTTCCGTCTTGCGACTTCTCTCATCGACGTGCCCAAATATAGATATCTCACGAATATTGTCAAGGGTATTTGAGCAAAAAAGTGATTTTTTTTGAAATTTTTCGAATTTTTTCCGCCGAACTAATCAAAAACAAGCTTCGCCATATCCTCGGGGTACTTTTCGCTGATAAAAATACGAGGTTCCTTCCAGTAAGGCAGCTGGATTTCGGCCTTGTAGGCATACAGCATGTGGCTGCGACCTCCAAGAACAGCGTAATCCTCGTCGGTGAGGGCGTTTTCCTGGCTGAGTTCGCCGCGGGCCCTGGCCTCGGCCACCTTGTCCGTCATCTTCTCGTAGTAGCGGCCATCAAAGCTATAGAGGCGATCCCCCAGGATCGGATATCCAAGTTCCGACAAGTGAGCGCGAATCTGGTGCTTGCGCCCAGTCAAAAGTTCCGCCTCCACAACGGAATAAGGCATTGCGGCAGAGACAGCGTTTTCACCGACCGCAGCAGACGCCAAGGGTACCGCGGCAGGCATAGCGCCTCCCTTCAGCTTCCTGAACCGCGTATGGCAAGGCTTTCCATCTTCAAAGTGGTGCATTCGCAAGCGGATACGATCTTCGGGATCTTCGCGAAGAGGCATTTGACAATCCACCTCACCGGGGAAATTTCCGCGGACCACAGCCAAGTAGAACTTACGCAGCAAGATGCGGTCCAAGTTCTTCTGAAAGCGAGATGCGGTTTCTGCGTACTTGGCAAAGAGCATCAGGCCGCCAGTATCGCGGTCCAGGCGGTGCATGGGCGTCGCCGTTTCGTAGTCGGTTCCGCGGCGGATGATAGAAGTAAAGGTATTGTAGAAGATCCGCCCCGTATGATGCACAGGAACACCGGCAGGCTTTGCGACGACCATGAACTCGTCATCCTCGAAGACCACATCGTAATCCGTAGGAACTTCCGGCTCGGTGTAATTTTCTACGTGGTACACCACCTTGTCGTTCTTGTGGGCCACGGTCTCAACATTTGCGGTTGCACCGTTGATAGCCACCAGGCCTCGCTGCAGCTTTTCGGTCCAGTCTTCGCGGCTGTGGTAGGTGAAGCGGGCGCAAAGGGATTCCAGCAGAAGCCAGCCTTCATGTTCCGGCTGAACAACGCTTTCGAAGTACATATCTGAAGGAACCATAGATTCTCAATTATGAATTATGAGATTACGCGAGGAACAAGATTCTTTTTTTGCGGCGGAGCCGCCATTATTATTCTCGTACTTTGTAATTCGTAATTCATAATCACTCTCTATACAGGTCGTGTTCCTTGATGTATTCAAACACCTTGGGATCCAATCCCTCGGGGCACTCGTTATAATCGCAGAGCAAAGCCTTACGAATCGCCGTACTGGAATAAACGCCTTCAAAGCCATCCTCTGAGCCAAGCCACAGCAAGGGAGCGTAGCCACTTGCCTTATGCGCCCCCATATCGGGCTGAGCGTAACCGCTGCGGGCAAACACAATCAGCTCAATATCTCGAAGCAGCAGGTGACCGTTGTAGTTGGTGCCAAAGAAATTCATAGGGTCGCGCCAGTGCGGAATGTTTCCGTAGCTGTCCGCCCCCACCAGCAACCTAAAGTTGATGTCCGGGAACATCTCCTTGACTCCCATCAAAAACACGTAGGAGCCGCGATAATCCCCCTGCTGGATTTCCAGGTCCGAAAGCACCAGACGCTTGTCACCGGAAAATGCCAACTCCAGCATGGCGAAACGATCCTCGGGGCTTGCATTCAGCGTCTTGTCCCAGCGGTCGGGGCTAGGCATAAACCAGACCTCGTCGCAAAAGCCGCGGTCAAGGCAAGTCTTCGCCACCGTCACGTGATCCTTGTGGACCGGGTCAAAGGCCCCGCCCAAAATGGCTACATTCTTAGAAGACATAGACTGCAAAACCCAGGTTAAACTGCAAACGGGAACCATTCACGTTCTTATCCATAAAGGGATCGTAGTGGTCCAGCACCCAGCGGTATTCCACTTCCGCAAAGAGCATGGTCCTAGAAAAGAGGTTCAGCAAGGAACCAAAACCAAGGCCCCATTCGTTCCAGGCAACGTCTCCAAGGTCGCTCAACTCCTTGACCCTGGAATACGTTCCCAGCACATAGAAGTCGCCCAGCAGGTTCACGGCCAATTCGATGTCGAAGTCGGAGTGTTCCACCTCGTAGTCTTCCCCATCATCGGCACCTTCGTCATAATCGTAAAGGCCGTAACCGACGCGGAAATATCCAAGGCCCGGGTACCAGAGACCGATCATGGGTTCTATTTGGCGAAGACCAAGGCCACGCTCTCCACCGACACCGGTGCCAGAGCCAAAGCCCAGGGCTCCACCCAAAAACAGAGGCGTACGCATGCTGGTAGCTCCCGCGGATTGAGGAGCGGCACCGGTCGCCGCACCAGCGGATCCGCCAGCAGCCCCTTGAGCAAACCCCAAGGTCACGCTCACCAGGAGCAGAGCAAAGATTTTCAAAAAAGTCCTTTTCATCATTCCTTCTCTCAAATCTACAGAACCAAAATCAAGGCCACGGCGGCGCCGGTCAAAAGGTTAGCCAGCGAGTCCACCTGGGTCAACCTAAAGATTCCCTTGTCCACCGCGTCGCTATTCAAGATATTGTTCATTTCCCTACTGGACAAGACCATGGTCAAAATCATCTTGGCGGCAATGACCGCCACCACCCAAAGGGCAAAGCCAGAAAGGTAGGTCAGGGACACGAAAATCACCGAGAGTGTCCCCGTAAGCACCATATTGGAACGCTTGATTTCAACATCCTGTGATTCCGTCTCCTCGGCCAGTTCCTTGAACTTCTTCACCTTTTCGCAAATGGAATCATAGGAGGTCAGCAGCTGGGACAGGCTGTACCCAACATAAATCAGTGAGGCTACCAGAGTTATCTTAATGGCTATTTCCATAAATTTCTACAAAGGTCTATAAAGTTGCAATTCCTGGTCTAGTTCCTGGAGTTTAAAATTCGCAGGTAGCTTGCATAACGTGCCGCAGTCAACTTTCCGCTTTCTACCGCGGCTCGCACGGCGCAGCCCGGTTCTTTAAGGTGCAGGCAGTTGCTGTACTTGCAGGTGAACAGGTCGTCTTCAAAGAAACCCGGGAAGATTTTCGCCAAGGATTCCCCATCCATGTCCATAAGGCCGATGGAGCGGATCCCCGGAGTATCGATGACGATGCCGCCCTCCGGAAACATTCCCTCGTCAAAGGATCCCTTGGGCAAGTCGAATAGGCTAGAGGATGTGGTCGTGTGGCGCCCCTTGCCGTCGCGTTCGCGGACTTCGCCGGTACGCAGTTCCGCCTCGGGCACAAGAGCGTTCACCAAGGTGGACTTGCCAACACCGCTCTGGCCACTAAACACAGAGGACTTGCCGTTCAGTTCCCGGCGCAGTTCATCTAGGCCAACGCCGGTCCTTACGCTAACGGGAATCACCTTGTCGGCGATACTCATAAAGTCGCGGATATCCTCGGAAAGATCCGCCTCGCCACCAGGCAGCAGGTCCATCTTGGTCAGCACCAGAACAAAAGGCAGGTTGTTCAGGTTCGCCGCCAGCAAGAAACGGTCCATGAAGCCGTAGTTGAACTCCGGCTGGGTAACGCTAGCCACGATGACCACCTGATCGATGTTTGCAGCCAAGGTCTGCTGCTTGTAGAAACTGTCACGGGGGCCGGGGCGTTTCAGTTCGCTCTTTCGAGGCAATACGCGGACGACGCAGTACTTCTGGGAACCTACGCCATCGCCTTCGTCTTCGGCATCGTTTACCAGGCCCAGCAATACGCGGTCCCCCACAGCGGGAAACTCGCCCAGGGTCTTGGAGGTGGTGGCACGATACATGGCAGTAACGACGAGGTTCAAGGTCCCAGGCTCGAGGCTTGAGGACGCCTCGTCTAATCTCACTTCGCAGGTGCGGCGGTGAACTTCCAGCACCAAGCCTTCCACGCAGTTTTCTTCGCCGATATTTTCCACCGGATTCTTTACGCGCTTAATCTTCGCTTTTTTGAATTCGCGGCTGTAACGTTCCTTGATGGGGCGTTCATCCACCACACCGGACTCCAGTTCCTTCATCACGTCAATACGACGGCTGCGGTGGTCGCGGCGCGTAGGGCGCACGGAGCGGAGAGGAGCTTCGCCCTCTTCGAAGTCTTCATCGTCCCCGAAACCATTTTGCCCAATATTACTTTTCATTGGGCGCCCCGTTCTTCAAACTCTTCTTTTCTTCCACACGCTTCTTGGCGGCAAGGCCGGCCTCGGAATCATCACGTTCACGAGCCTCATCCAATTCCGCCTCCGTCACCGGGCGGCCTCTACGGATGGATTCCATAATGAAATGTATAGCCTTTAGGCGGCCATTGCATTTTTCAATACAGTTGTCATAGAAGCCTCTCGTCTTATAGTCCCATTCGGGCACAATATCAGAAGCGTACAGAAAATGTTCTATACAAATGGAAAGCTGATCCGCCTCCCTACGAAGATCCTCTATTTTGCTCTTTGTGAAAAATGCCATACTTGCAAATATAGTTAATCCTTGTAAAATTAAAAAATCCCCGGGCGCACCATCATCTTCGTTTGAGGACCGTACGAAGATGGGCGGCGGGGATAAATTCACGACTCGTCCTAGAAAGTTCTAAATGACACGAGTCTTCCACAAGCCGTGCAGATTGCAATAAGCATAGGCCGCCACTGGCTGTACGCTTTCTTGCATTTGGAATTCGTAGCAGGGCGGTTCGCCAGGCTTCAAGTAGTGAATCTGGAAGCCTGTTTCACTTTGAACCGCAATCCACTCGATGTGATGTTCATTGGTCATGGGGTGCGGATCGGAACCCACGGAAACCATGGCCGAGGTTTTAAAAATGTCCACCACGGGCACGTGCTTTTCGTGAGACGCATCCTCGGTATTGGCGGTCAATTCCACCATGGGCTTGCCGCAGCAGAACACTGGGATGCTGGAATTTTTGACATATACGATGATGTTTCCGCACGTGGGGCAGCGGAAGAATTTTAACTGTTCCATAAGAACCTCCTTTGGGTTTTAAGGGTTAAACACATAGGCAATGTAACGAGGTCCAATGGCAACAAACAAGGGTAAATTCTTGCTATCTTTGGGCTGATGCTTATAACCATTATCAAAATGTCCAGACCCGTAAACATCGTCATCGCCGTGGTGACGCTGGTGATTGGATATTTCCTCATCGGCATGCTGCCCTTTACGTCGCCCGTTGGTGCGCCAGGAAATGCGGTAGGCATCGGTAACCTGTTTGTAGAGATGTGTGCCTTCGCCTTTGCGCTCTCCTTCGCCAATGTCCACAATGACCTCTTGGACTTGGATAGCGATAGGCTGAACCGTCCGGAGCGCCCTCTACCCAGCGGAAAAATTTCGGAGAAAGGAGCCAAGGCGGCAGGCATCACAGCCGCGGCGCTTACCATAGCCTGCGGCATCATTGACGCAGTCCTCGTCGCCAATTTCATCCCCGCCGTATTCTTCGCAGCCCTCATCGTTTTACTGTACGCCTACAACAAAAAATTGAAGCATATTCCCCTGCTGAAGAACATGACGGTGGCATTCCTCTGCGCAACGCCCCTGATGCTGAACTGGCTGCACCCCGCCGCACAATCCGCAGAAGCCCTGGGCAAGCTTTACCCAGCAACGTTGTTTGCATTTTTACTAACAACCGCTCGCGAAATCTTAAAGGACCTTGAAGACGAAACCGGCGACCTTAAGGCGGGCATCATGACTTTTCCGCTGATTGCAGGAGCCCCCACCGCTCGCCGTTTCGCAGGCGCCCTCATGCTCTTCGCCTGGATTCTCTTGCCGCTGCCCGTAATGCAGAACCACTACCCCATTTTGTTCTTGATTCTTGCCGCCGTCACCATGACACCTACGCTGATATTTGCTCAGGTCCAGTCCAGCAGGCAGAACTACCACAAGGCTCAAGGTGCCGTAAAAATCGCCATGTTCCTGGGGCTGACTTCCCTGGTAATCGCTTCTGCGGTCTAAAAATCCATTTACATTTTTTGTAATCAAGAATCACCTAAAAGAGGCAAATTTACACATTCTGTAAAGAAAATGCTTTTTTTGCATAAAAGCATCAAAAAAAGAGCATAAAAAAGCTCTAGCCACCCTTTTTCTTTTTCCCTAAATTGCCATTCGATCGGTCTTCTGCCTGCATCCGAACGGATGGGCTGCGGTCCCTGAGACAAGAAGATCTTATAAATTCGAAGGCGCTTTTTCGCGAGGCACCGCCCCGGCGAAAAGCAGCTTAAAGAGGCGTTATGCTCGACGGATTGCACGAAGAATGTGGCGTAATCGGTATCTACAACGGCGATTGCGTAGTTAGAAATGTTACCATGGGTCTTTATGCCCTGCAACACCGCGGTCAAGAAAGTGCGGGCTTTGCAGTCAGCGACGGAGACAAGGTTCGTTGCCGCAAGTCCATGGGTCAGGTTTCCACCCTACTGAATGAACACAACGTAGACGAGTACCCCGGCTTTGCAGCCATCGGTCACGTCCGTTACAGCACCACAGGCGCAAGCACTCTCGCAAATGCCCAGCCCATCCTGGTGAGCTGCAAGTGGGGCCAGCTGGCAGTAGCCCACAACGGCAATATCACCAACGCCAACGAACTCCGCGCCGAAATGGAAGCCGAAGGTCATATCTTCCAAACCACATCCGACTCCGAAATCCTTTTGCACGAAATCGCCCGCACCGAGGCAGACGACCTTGGTGAAGCCATCAAGAAGGCAATCACCAAGTTCACCGGAAGTTTCTGCCTGGTATTCCTCAGCAAGGACACCATGTACGTTGCCCGCGACGGTTTCGGTTTCCGCCCCCTGTCTCTCGCCCGCATGGGTAAAGCCTGGTGCGTGGCCAGCGAAACCTGCGCCTTTGACCTTCTGAACGCAAACTACGTTCGCGATATTCAGCCCGGCGAATTCCTCACCATAACCCAGAACGGACTCCACTCCGAAAGCTTTACCAAAAAGGATCGCCGCGCCCACTGCATTTTCGAATACATCTACTTCAGCCGCCCGGATTCCAAGATCTTCGAACAGAGCTGCGACAAGGTCCGCCGCAAGATGGGTAAGCAATTGGCCAAGGAATGCCCCGTCGACGCAGACATCGTCATCAGCGTTCCCGACAGTGCCACCACAGCTGCTCTCGGTTACGCCCAGGCCAGCGGCATCCGCTTTGAAATCGGGCTGCTCCGTAACCATTACGTGGGCCGCACCTTTATCGACCCCACCCAGAACGTCCGCGAGCAGAAGGTAAAGCTGAAGTTCAATCCCATCGAGGGCGTTCTCAAGAACAAGCGCGTCTGTGTGGTAGAAGACTCCATCGTCCGCGGCACCACATTGAAGATCCTTTCCAAGATGCTCCGCGATGCTGGCGCCCTTGAAGTCCACATCCGCATCGCATCGCCTCCCGTTGCTCACCCCTGCTTCTTTGGCATGGACTTCCCCAGCCAAGGTGAACTTGCAGCAAGCAGCATGACTCCCGCTGAAATCGCCAAGATGCTGGGCGTCGAAAGCCTGGGCTACCTGAGCGTAGAAGGCATGAAGGAATGCACCGGCGACGGCGACAACTTCTGCGCCGCCTGCTTCGACAACAACTACCCCGACTACACCGGCACCAACAACGACAAAAACCGCTGCGGCTAACTAGGTGATAGGATAAAGGTGAAAGGTCTTTACGCTTTATCCTTTCCGCTAAAAAGGCTTTCCAATGGAAAGCCTTTTTTACTACACCTGTTCAAAGGTCCACTTCACATGATCCATCATGAAGTCGTGGGCATCGAACACAAGGCCAAACTGGTCCTTGATCTTCTGCAGGTCAAACAGCATAGGTTCATCACCCCAGCCAAGGTCTGTTTCCACAATCTTGGACTTTGTATCCGGGCGCAAGGAAAGCATCATCTCGGCAATTTCCTTCCAGCTCATCCAAACGCTGCCAAGGCCAAGGAAAATTTCCTCGTTCTTGTCACTTTCTAACAAATTAACGTAGAGCTGGGCCTGCTGGCCAGCGTGAATAAACTGGGTGCCGTCATTCTTGATAATGTTGATGTCGCGGCCTTCCTTGACGGCACGCGCCATGTCGAAGAAGCGGCGGTCCGGCTGGGAGCAGCCATCGGGGTAAGCGGGGTTACCGAAAGTGTAACCCGGACGAATGATGTTACGCTTCATCTTGACTTCGGGGAAATTGGTGCCGTAACCATGGGAGAAGCCAAGGACATAGGCTTCACCGGCAGCCTTGGTAGCACCGTACAAATCCATGGGAAGATTAGATGTCACTTCGCGCATGGAGGGGCGCATGCGTCCCATGGCGGCAGTACTGCTGGTATAGATGAACTTCTGGCAACCGGCCTTGGCTGCACTTTCCAGGATGTTCACCGTGGCGCGAGTATCGTTCATGAGCATGGTAGACGGAGTCTCGCCCCAGCCCAAAGCGATATGGATACAGGCATCGCAGCCAACCAGGCCATCGGCAATCTTGTCAAAGTCCGTAAGGGAGCATTCCACAAAGCTCACGTTAGGCTGAGCCTTAAGGCTAGGAACCTTGTTGGGGTGCCTTGTGGCGATGACCACCTCGTGCCCCTTCTCCAACAAGGCCTTAACCACATAGTGACCAATAAAGCCAGTACCGCCAGTAACAAATACGCGCATAATTACCTCTTGTTTTTTGTCTAATATAAACATTTCTTGCACCCTAGTTGCAACCGAAACGAAATAAATCATTACAAGCGTATACAAAAAACAATGCGTACATAGTCGGCAACAATATACACTGCGAGAGCTATTATGCATAGGCCACAAAACATACAGTTTACTACATTGTTTTTCGTAAAAATTTTTCCAAATGAGGCATTTTATGGCACGTATGCGCGTTCTCGTTTTGATGGGTGGCCCGTCCACCGAACACGATGTTTCTGTTGTTAGCGGCACAGGTGTTGTCCGCGCAATGAACCCCGACAAGTACAATATCCATCCGGTTCTCATCGACAAGGATGGCACCTGGCACTGGTCCTCCCGCGAACTGTCCCCCTACCAGAAGGACAACTTCAGCGTGAACTACTTCCGCGGTCTCGAAGGCACAGCCGCCAACGTGAAGAAGTCCCCGGCCCTCTCTGAGCTCCCCGACGCAGACATTGCATTCCTCGCCCTCCACGGCAAGTGGGGCGAAGACGGTCACATCCAGGCATTGCTTGAAAACTGGGGCATCCCCTACACCGGCTGCGGCCTTTTGGCTTCTGCTCTCGCCATGGACAAAATCAAGTCCAAGGAAATCTACAAGGCCAACGGCATTCCCACCCCGGCCTACCGCGTCATCTTTAAGCACGACTTTACTGGCGACACCTTGGTATCCGTGGCTGACGAGCTCGGCTTCCCCCTGGTCATCAAGGACCCTCTTGGCGGCTCCTCCATCGGCATCGGCATTGCAAAGGACCTGGACGAAGCCGGCAAGATCGCACAGGACCTGTTCAAGGACTCCAACCGCCTCCTCTGCGAAAAGTTCATCGCCGGTGGCGAAGCTAGCTGCGGCTACATCGAAGGCGAAAAGCCCCTGCCGCCTACCGAAATGCGCATGACCACCCGCGAGTACTTCGACTACGAAGCCAAGTACAACGGCGAATGCAAGGAAGTGACCCCTGCAGAATTTGCACCGGAGCTCACCGCACGTATCCAGGAACTGGTGAAGAACGCCCACTACGCTCTGGGTGGCGCAGGCTACAGCCGCACCGACGTCCGCATCACCAAGGACGGCGAGCTGTTCGCCATCGAAACCAACACGCTCCCCGGCATGACACCCACAAGCCTCCTCCCGCAACAGGCCGCCTGCAACGGCATCACCTATAGCCAGCTCATCGACATGATCATCGAAAAGAGCCTGTATATTAAGAGATAAAGCTATCAGCGATGAGCCTTCAGCTATCAGCAATGAGTTTTGAGTTATAGTCAGGCGGCATAGCCGCGATTATTCAACTCATAGCTCACTACTCACCGCTCACCGCTCACGACTCATTACTTATGAACTTAGACTTATTCGTAGACACTTCCCGTAAGGGAATTTCCATGGCAGTAAGCAGCGCATCCAGCACGGATGTCGCAGCCCCCGTCTATGCCGAAACCGTGGATCCCGAGGTCCGAGGCGAAACCGCATCCGCCCTCATGGATGAACTGCTGAACCGCGTAGGCGCCACCCTCGACGACGTAAAGCGCGTCATGGTGACACTTGGCCCAGGATCCTTCAGCGGACTTCGCACAGGCGTTGCCTTCTGCCAGGGCCTCTGCTTTAGCGGCAAAAGAGAACTCTACGGCGTAAGCACGCTGCAGGCCCTGGAATGCTTCGGCAATGCGTCCGCAGAAGCCGCAGACTCCGAGACGGCAGTGGTCATCCGCGCCCGCAAGGACTTCTGGTACCTGCGCCTTAAAGGCAACGAAAGCTTTATCGAAACTCCCGATGTGGTCGCCCAGCTCAAGGCCAGCGGTGTTGGCAACATCGTGGTAGACGAGCCCGCCACCGCAGATGAAACCCTTAAGGAATGTTTCCAGCAACTGGGAGCCACCCTCACCGTCGACACAGGCAAGCCCCTCTCCGCATGGGCGCCACTCTTCGAAAGGGTAAATCCCAACCTGATTCAAGAAGCCAACTACATCCAGCCCTCCTACTTCGAAAAACTGCACTAGCCGCAGCAACCGCAAAAGAGGTAAGCCAATGCCCATCCGCAAAATGGAAATTTCGGATATTCCCGCAGTCCTCAAGATTCAGGACGCCTTGGCTTTCCAGGACTGGAATACACGCCAGTTTGAATCGGAGATTAAGGCCAGCTACACCCTGTGCATCGTATACGAAGCCGATGGTGAAATTCTCGGCTACGCCATCTTCCATCTGATGGGGCCGGACTCGGAACTACTGAGCATCGCCGTCAGCGAAGGCGTTCAACGAACGGGCATCGGCGGCGAACTGCTCTTGCGCGGATTTTCGCAGCTGGATTTCAGTAGCGGCGACTGCTGCTTTCTCGAAGTTCGCGAAAATAATCAGAAGGCCCGCCGCTTTTACGAGAAAATGGGATTCAACATCTTCGGCATCCGCAAGAAATACTATTCCGATGGCGAGAACGCCGCCCTGTACAAGGCAGATGATTCCAGCGTAAACGGTAAACTTGACGTTTAGGAAATTAAAGGAGTTTAATTTGTCTAAAATCTCTACCAAGAAAGAACGTATACATTACAAGCGGCTGTTTGCATTTCTATCTGCAACCCTGGTGCTGCTGGTGGCATGCTTCTACCTTGTAATGACCCGTAGTGGACACTGGCTGGTAGACGACGATGAATTTGACCACGTCAAATGGGTTGTCGTTCTTGACGGCCAATCCGCCGACATGGAACGCAGCGACTTCGCCGCAAGCCTCATCGCCGATGGCCGCGCCGATTCCGTTGTCATCCTCGGCCGCCGCTGCCTGCGCAACCGCAGCAATGCCGAGTTCTACGTAGACGACTTTATGCAGCAGGGCAACTTCGACAGCAACGCCGTCTTCGTGGCCCAGCACAACGACCCCTCCACCATCGGCGAAGCCTACACCCTGATTCCCTGGCTCAAGGCCCGCAAGGCAGATACAGTACTTCTGCTCACCTACGCTCCGGCCACCCACCGCGTCAAGAGAATTTTTTCAAATCTCTCAGGCGAATCACCGGTGTATCTGACCACAGACATTCACCACTACCAGTACAATGCCGAATCCTGGTACAGCAGCCGGGAATCCCGCAAGAACTGGTTCCGCGAATGGGCAGCCCTGGCCCTCTCCTATGTAGACCTGTGGCCGGCAGGAACCTTGACCGCAGCGGACTCGGCCTACTTCAAGCCCATCGTATCCGTAGCCGAATTCGAGCGCAGCAAGAATCCCGTCGTGGACTTGCAGTCCCTACTGCCTAAGGTTCAAAAGAAAATGGAGGAAGTCAGCCCCGACTCCGCATCCATCAATTCCGCCGATACCACGGCAACGGCTACAGCCGCGGCAGACACATCCTCAAGGCAAGCGGCAACCGTAGCCGCCTCGGGCTCCGCAGCAAAAATGGAGCCTGCCAAGGCAAACTCCTCAAAGAAGTAAATTCAGCACCCTTAGCGGCAAAGCAAGGCAAGTACGGCTGTCAGCGGAGCGTTCCAGTTGATGGCCGTTTCATTACTGGCAAAGGAGCAGCGCTCATCCGTATAGGAATGTCCCGGCAGAGGGCTTGGATAGTGGGGCGCCCTGTGACCATCCTGACGATCGCAGTTAATGCCGCCTACCAAAAGCCCAGGTATCGGCTCCTTGACGCCATCGCCGTGACTTAAGCGATGATGAGGATGCTTCGGGGAGCTCCAGGCGGAGCCCGTCACAAAGCTACAGCTTACGGGATTGCGACCGTATACATAGTTGATCTGCTCCCTGCACCACTTGTCCAGGGATTCGCCACCGACTTCCGCAGTCCAGGTGTTTACAACGGCCAAGGTCAGCGCATGGTTGCTTACGTCGCCGTTACTGCCCCAGATAAACTTGCGAATGGAGAGGCCGTAGGCGTCCTCCTTCTGCAGGCGGATGATTTCTGCAGCGGTATTCTCCAGGGCGCTACGGGCAGCGTCTTGCAGTTTCTTGTCAAAATCCTGGAGCGAAAGTAGAATCCAGCCCATGTTCTGAGTATCGCGCCAATCCAAACCCAGCTTAGGCGGGTTCAGTTCCATATCCTTGAGCAGCAAGGCGCGCATCTCGGCGGAGCGATTGGCGGAATTTTCAGCGGAGCCGCAGCAGAACAAGGCGGCACGCGCCCAGAAGAACTCATCGTCCACGTGCTCGTCGCCGTAACCGCCGCTGCCCTCGGTATTGTGAGGCCATTCCTCAGCAGGATTTTCCATGGCCCAGACGTAGGCCCGCTCCGCAGCGGCATAACACTTTTCAGCAAAGGCTACATCATCCTTGGCGTAAACCCAGGCGGCCATGGCCACGGCACCCGCAAAATTCAGCGTCGACGTAGTGGACTTACCCAGCACCATGCGCTTCTGCAAGCGGTCGGAATCCACCGGCGACATAAAACCGTCCCAGTGCTCCGGAGTCACCTTAAAGAAAGCTCCGCCATCCGTATCCTGCATACGCAAGAAAAAGTCCAGTTCAAAGCGAACTTCATCCTTCAAGCTATAAGGCAGTTCAAAGGCACCGCCCTCGTTAACGCTCTTTACGCGGCCATCGCAAAGGCCACAGGCCAGGAGCAGGGTGGCTACAGAAACACCGCCATTCACAATGTACTTGCCATAGTCACCGGCATCGTACCAGCCACCGTGGGCGTTCCAGGTACCCTCACGGTTCATCATCCTGTGGAAAGTAATATTATCGTCAAGATGGGCGGCAGGCCTTGCCCACTTGCCGGCAAACTTTTCCGGAAGCTCCACGCCGCTACGCTGAAAGTAGAACGACTTGATGTTGGCCTTCAGCTGCCGTTCCACCCATTCGTCACCGATTTCAAATTCCTCGGTCTCAAAGACCGCCCTACCCGAGGCGCCTTCGCAAATCTGAATGCGAAACTTCCCTAAAGTCTTCAATGCAGAAAAATCACCGGACCAAAGACGTTCCGCCGTATAGTCGCAAACACCCCTATGTTCAAAGGAGCCTTCCCTCAGCTCGCCCTTAAGGCTTTCCAAACCTGACTGGTCCACAATTTTAAACTGCAAACAACTCGTATCGCAATCCGTAGACTTCTTAAGCGCTTCGGATTCAACGAAAAAGATCTTGGAGGCTTCGGGAGCGTATCCCACATGATTGTATCGAACAGGGTATTCCATGCCCCAAGAATAGATTTTTAAGGGTTCTCAAAACACCCAAAAACGCAGATTTTCCGTATACGCCTTTATACAGCGCGGCTACGCATCAGGGCTATCTCCTGGGCGTAACCAGGCAGTTCATTGGGAGTTTCCAGGTAGAAGGGCAAATGCTTCAGAGACGGATGATTAACCACCCCAACCAAGGCCTCCAAGCCAATAAAACCGCCTCCGATAACCTCATGACGGTCCTTGTGGCTACCCATGGGATTCTTGCTATCGTTCAGGTGGATAGCCCTCAGCTTGTTCAGCCCAATCACCTTGTCGAACTGCTCCAGCACCCCGTCCAGATTCCCAACGATATCGTAGCCGCCGTCAAAAACGTGGCAGGTGTCCAGGCAAACGCCCATCTTTTCCGAAAGTTCGACCCGGTCCAGAATGGCCCTAAGTTCCTCAAAGGTACGCCCCACCTCGGAGCCCTTCCCCGCCATGGTTTCCAAAAGTACGACCGTCTTCTGCTCCGGCTTCAAAAGGTTGTTCAGCATGGCCGTAATGTATTCAACGCCCACCTCAACACCCTGCTTTACATGGCTACCCGGGTGAAAGTTGTACATGGCACCAGGAAAATGATCCATGCGCACCATATCGTCCTTCATCACGTCCAGAGCGTACTGACGCAAGCCCTCGTCTGCGGCACAGGCGTTCAATGTGTACGGGGCATGGGCTAGAATCGGCGCAAAACGATTCGCATCCATCAATTCCACAAGCCTTGCAGCATCAGCCTTGTCAAAGGGCTTCGCAGCGCCACCACGGGGATTTCTCGTAAAGAACTGGAACGTATCCGCCCCTATGGAAAGGGCGGTCTGCCCCATGGCATAAAAACCATCAGACGAAGAAAGATGACAACCGATATGCAACACTAGCAAACCCCTTTAAAATTCATAATTAAGGGAAACGATAAAGAACAAGTCCTTGTATTCATCGGCACGACTATCCGGCCGGTAATTGAAAATGGAACCAACGGTCCAATCCGTATAGAGCGTAGAACTGTGGCGAACACGCAAAGAAGCCGCGGCGTCAACATCCAGTTCCATCTCGATCTTATCCTCCCCGGATTCTTCGTAACTTAGGAAATTCTGACGAACGCTCCCATTCAGTGAAAGCTCCAAAAAATCCCTAGAAAGCGGAATTGTCATATTATCGGACAGAGCCCATTCGAACTCGCTCATATTGTTTCGATTATAGGACTTGTAGCGAGGCGTTACGGCGAACATGTTCCTAAAGCCATCCAGCGTGGTCGTCAAGGAAATCGGATAACGCTGCTCAAAGAAATCACCACCATGGAAGTAATATCCCAGAATGCCAAAGGTCTTGTCCTCGAAATCGAAGCCATCCAAAAGTTCGTCCTGCACAAACTTGGAAAGATCCGTTCTGTAAATCCAGACGCCACCCACCCGCAGCACATTGTTAGGCAACTTTACCGTAAGGCCCAACTCGGCAGTATGCTTCAGCAAACGTTCGTCGAACTGCGTAGCTAGATACTCCTCGTCTGCCAAGCGATAATACTTCGCCCAGCGAGCGGAATCAATCCTTAAGGTATCGCCATTTTCGTAGACATCCAACGTGGGTTTTCCAGACTTCGCCTGGAACCAGGGATCATCATAAATTCCAGAGGCGGCGGAATAATCCGCGAAAAGCCTCTGGGAAGTGCTACGAGTCCTATAGTTCACGGAATACTTTACCGCAAGGCCAATCTTGTCCGAGAGCTTGAACTCATTACCAAGATAGGCGTCATGAATGTACAGGGTTCGGTTTTCATCCTGTTCATGCACCTCCAGCCAATCGTCGTCGGCACCGGAGAACAAGCCCCATTCTGTACCCTCGCCCATGCCAAAGATGTTGTAGCCGCCGTTACCGTCATCCGCATTTTCCACATTCATGGTGTAGCCAAAGGTCAACTTCCAAAAATCAAAAATTTTCTGCCTCAGGTTTCCGCCAATCATGCGCGTATTCTGCAACAAATCCGGTGAACCCGAGCTATAGTATTCGCGACCCACATAGCGGAAAAAGCCCTCGATAAAAGTATTGTCACTGGACCACTCATAAGCGCCAAAAACAGCCCAGTGCTCGTAGCCCCAAAAATCAGCATGACCCGGCTTGGTATCCTCCACCTTAGTGGACTTCGCTACCTCCGAAGCCTCGGCCAAAAGCCTTTTCAACTCATCGCGTTTTTCGCGGTCAGTCTTCATGGAATTCTCTCCGTAGATGGATTCCAGCTGAGCAGAACTCAGGGAATTCACATCGTTCGGATTCTTCATCAACTTATTCAGCAAGGCAAAGTTAGAGGAATTCAAGCCAGCCTGCGAGAACACCTGGTTTATGGCGCGGATCTTTGCCGCGTTTGTCGTATCGGCTGCACCGACCGCCACCTGGCCATTCAGCTTCACGTCACCCGGGAAAAACAACCAGTTTCCGTCGGCAAAGAAATTATGTGAAGAAACGATTGGGCTTGCAGTATTCGTATTGACACTCATGCCGTCTCGCAAAAAAGGATCTTCCACGTAATCCTTGCTACCAATAAAGCCTAGGGTGCCGTTAAAGCGACGATGCATATTCCAACGAACTTTAGCGCCAGCCACCATTTCCTGGGCTTCGGCCTCTCCATCATCCACGTAGTCCTTGTATACATCGTAATTCCGTTCGCCTACAATCTTTGGGGCAGAATATTCACCGGCAAAAGCAGACCCCACAAACAAAGGTTCCTTGGCGGAATTTTCAAACAAGTTCAATTCATAGGAACCGCCAAAAAGATTGACTCCAGCAAGGTAAAGGGCACCCGCGTTCACATACACATTACCCAAGGCAAGACGCTGGTACTGGTCGGTATAAATCGCCTGCAGTGTATGTACATCAAACTGGTTCCACTCATCGTTAGAGACATCTGCCGAAAATTCAAAAGTCTTTCCTTCAGAAGATTCCATCACCAAGCTCGCATTCCAGTTCGCAAAGAATCCAGGCACCTGGAAATAGTTGACGTAACGGTCACCCCTGAACACGGAATCCTCGTCAGAAACATAAGGAGCCCTTTGATGATGGTGCTTCATAAACACCTGGTGATGTCCCAGGGCAACCCCCACGTTACCCGAAATATCCCAGGACAAGCCTGGCTTATTCATCTCCGTGAGCGAGGTCAGCTTGGTTCCATCAGCGTGGGGATTTAAAGGTTCTTCACCAAGTTCGTCGATATAACGTGCAATATTTTGTTCCAGGTTCTTCTCATTTTTTTTCAGGGCGCTCTTCATTTCCGCAGAAGGAATATCCCTTGCGGCAATGCCCACAAGGTTGTTCTGAATCAACGTGTTGCGCTGTTTAAGCCTATTATCTCCCAGGTCAAGAATGGCAACGTCATTTACAATGACCTTGGACGTCTGTAGGTTCACGTCAGCGCCGTCGGTAACTGTCAAGGCAATATGATTCTGGTCAAAAGTAGTACCATCGATGTTCACCGTCGCACTTTGCGTAGCCCATATACCAACGTTTTTGCTATTCTGGATTTTACACCATTGGACATCAACAGATGCGTTGCGAACGTAAATAGCCGCACGCCTGGCGCCATCGATAACGACATCGCGCATTTCAAGGGCGCCGCTCTCAACGGCAAAACCAAACTCCGCATTTTGCAGCCTCATTCCCTGAACGTCGGAACGCTTTATGCCCGTCACCGAGACACCATTCCAAGACCCTTCAGTCCCCTGTTCCGCATCAAAAACCACCGGGTTGTTCAACTCCCCCATGACAGCCATGGAGCCACCACGAACATCCAGGCCGGTACCCTTGGCAAAACGCACCTCAACGCCTGCTTCAACAACAAGAGCCTTGCCCTCGGGCACAATCAACGTTTCCTTAACAAGATAAGGCGACTTGTCCTTTTTCAAGAAACCCGAATAAATGCCCCCGATTACAGAACCTCCATCAACGGCAAAAGCACTCACATGGAGTGCCATAAGAATTGCCGTTAGAGCATACACTCTAAACTTCATCAACGAACCTCGTAAACCTTTTTCGCCTTAACTTTGTAACCGCTTTTGTGAGTCACTTCAATATCGAAGCGATTAATTGCGCCACGAACCAATTCCACAGGAATCTGGTAATCCAGGTTCTGAATTTGAGACATTACTTCCTGCAAAATAATCTTGCCGTTCTGCTTGACAAGCACCTTGTACAAAAGTTCAGGATCATTTTCGGGGAGACGAATCCTGAACTGAATCGTCTTCATAATGCGATCTTCCATGTCCTTCGGAGGAGGAGGGACCTTAAGAACTTCCTTGGCGGGTCCTGATACATCCACATTGAATCGTTTCGCAGGATAGCAGCCCATAACCTTGGAGACCTCAGATTTATTGCCGGCAAGGTCCTCCGCCCTGAACACATATTCATGGCGTCCACCCTTTAGCTGAATCCTCTTTTGAACATTGCGAGAAATGGCATCTTCTGATTCCTGGGAACCATCTACAGAAACAGCCACTATTCCAGCATCATTTCGCATATCGCCAATAGAGACATTGGCTACACAACGCAGGGAATCATAAGAGGAAAGAATAACGGACGGAGCCTTGCTGTTTACTTCTACACAAGCCTTGTTGACCTGCAGGTCAACGGATTTCGAATCATTTATCCCGGCTCCTACGAAAGTCAAGGTGGCCTTATCGACAGTCCAGAGCCCATTGTCATCGTTCAAGATAACCTTATGAACAAAGGAATGGGCCTGGCCATCAGCGGCACGAATCAGGTTTGCAGACTGGTAACTGCCCAGCTTAAGTACAAGAGAGGCCGCTTCGTCAGAAGTCCTATAAAAGCCTTCTACCATAAGGCCCTGGTCGCAAACTTCAACTGGCGAAGTCGTAGAAACAGAGAATCCATTTGCAGGGAGCGCGGCGGCGGCGTTTGCCGCCTCGGCTTTTTGTTCCTCCTGGAATGTGGAGTCAGCCTTCTGCACATCAGCAACCAGCTCAGACACAGGCTTAGTAGACTCTGCCAAGAGTTTTTCAAGTTTCTTCGCAAACTTGGCATTCCCCGAAGAAGCCAGTTTCACCACCACAAGGGAATCCTTGCCAAAGGTCGTTTCCCCTGCAACGATGGAAACCATCTTGTCGCTACCCTCCGGCGTAATTTCCAGTTTACCGGTCTTTAGGCCGGCAAAGAATACACCTTCGCCGCCAATATAGCCTTCGGTACCTCGAATCGAAGCGGTCGCCGTACCGGTCTTAAAGATAAACTTGGATTTCTTGTCCTGCAGCTTATGCACGGCGAAATTGATATGTCCCTTCTTGATATCCAGGCGGGTTTCAAATCCACCTTCGTCATTGGGCTCCAAAAGGTTAAACATTTCCACTTCGGCATTTTCGGCGATGGTAATGGAACTGCCGTCAGGCAATCCAAAGATAACCTCAGATTCTTTTCCTGTTCGTATCTTATCGGACTGGTAAACATTTGCACCAACGCGAAGCGCAACCCACTCACTTTGACGAGCCTTCAGGCGGTCCACGGATCCAAGAGCCGAACGAACCTTACCTGCAGCGGGAGCAGAAAAAGCAAGAGCCGGCGCAATGGCCAAAAACAAAGCGGAACGCAAAAAAGAATGCAAGCCTAACATAAGCCCCCATGCTATATCGTACATCCCGAAAATACGATTTTTTTCGAAATAAGGGCCAACTATTTTTGAAGGGGTGATACAAATCAAAGGTAATCGAAAGGAGTAAATCAACCACCGGCAAGCTTTACCGTGTAGCCCATTTTTTCCAATTCCGCTTTTATTACATTTCTCTTATCGCCCTGAATTTCAATGGTAAAATCCTTTACGGATCCACCCACGCCGCACTTTTGCTTAAGGGTTCGCCCAACCTCCTTAAGTTCGGGCTCCTCAAGAGGCAATCCCGTAACCACGCTGGCCATCTTGCCTCCTCCCAAGCGCTTTAGCTGTATTCGAACAACACCATCCCCCTGGGGGCGGGCCGCCTTAGGCTTTTCCTGCTTAATACGTCCAACGCCAGTTGAATACACCAAAGTGGATCTTTCTTCAATTCCCATAATAAGCTCCTGTATAACTCCATAATAATAAAAAACCTGAGCTTTTGCTCAGGTTCTTTAAAGTTTTTAACGAAGAATTACTTCTGCTTAGGACGCTTGTAACCGAAGGGCTTCAGCAGGTCATCAGTGGTCTTAACCACATCGCCCTTCTTCTTGCCAGCTTCATCCTTAACCGGCGGCAGAGTACACATGAGTTCGGAACGGAGCTTGACTTCCACCTTGTACAGGTAAGCGCCTGTAGCCAGGAGTCGGCCATTCTCGGTGCGAACATCACCGTTCTTATCCGGTTTCATTTCGAAGTACATCTGGAGCAAGCCTGCTTCGTTAGTGAATTCCGGATCGTTCAGATCCTGAGTGAAGGTGTAGTAGTCTACAAAGCTACCCAGAGAGGTGTAGATCCAAATCTTCACATCCATCTTGGACTTGTAGAGGTTAGTCTTGCTCAGGTCACCGTCAAACTTGAAGCTATCGTAGCAGTAATCCTTCACGAACTCATCGACCGTAATCTTTTCACTGTTGTCAGCATCAACGCCTTCAAGAGGAATAAGACCTTCGGAACTAATCAAGTCGTCGAGGGTTGCAAGGCCACCAACAGCATTGATTACAGGCAGCTTGATATCCAAGGCGAGAGTCGGGCCAAGGTGATCAGTACCGGAAACTCCCGGATACGGAGTATCTCCGCTACCCTTTTCAGTCTTGAATCCACCACCGATGAGGGTTTCCATTTCCTTGCCGGAGCTGGGGTTCTTGATGCTGACGGCAAAGGTTTCACCTTCCTTAGGCGGATTTACAGCATAGTATTCCTCAAGCTTTTCCTTGGTAATTTCGGTTACCGGCTGTTCCACGGCAATTTCAATGTCCTTGCCATCCTTCATCATCACAAATACGGTATCAGAAGCTTCGTTACCAGCCTTGTCCTTATAGAAGCGAACAATGGCGTTCACACCCTTTTCAAGACCCTGGGTTGTCAAAGTATCCTGTTCAACACCGTTAACAGTCCAGGTCACAGTGACAAAGTTTGCATGGACAACCTGGCCATCGTACGGGTAGACGATTTCAACCTTGGGACCAACCTGGTCGAGAACAATAAACACAGACTGAGAAGCAGAGTTGCCATACTTGTTGACATAGGTGTAAGAGATGGAGTAGCCAACATCGCCATCGGCATTCTTCACGATTTCACCCTTTTCGTCCACCACATAGGTTACTTCCACGGAATTGCCATGTTCATCCACGTAGTCGTAGGTTACGGTGAATGCGCCCACGCTATTAGCAACGGAATTTGCGGTACCGGCAGTACCAGCAGAGCCACTGCCACTAGAAGAGGATCCATTAGAGGAACCACCGCTTACAGAGCTAGAGGATCCTGCGGTAGAGCCAGCGGAAGAACCTCCGGTAACGCTACCAGATTCCGCATAGGTCAAGGTACCGGTAGGAGTTACATTCAGAATCTGACCTGTTACGGCATCAGCCTGGTAAGAAACGGTAACTTCCTTGCCCCCAATGGTAGTCACATAGGATACGGTAATTACTTCAATGGAATCAACCTTGCCCTTTTCGTTGACCACGGCAGTCTTGACCACTTCACCATCATTGTCGGTGGTGTAGCTGACCTTAACCGGAGTCTTGATGCCACCCACAACAACAGTATCCTTATAAGAAACGTTAACTTCGGAGCCATTTACCGGCACGCGAGCCACGTCGCTGGAAGGATTGGTGTTCAGAACAACGCCACCACTAGAGGCCACGGAATTCACAGTTTCCAAAGTCTTCTTCGGAACGCTCACCGTATCAAGATCCAGTTTCACAACAAAGGAGGTGTCCTTCTTTGTCACAGAATCTCTTACAGTAACGTAGATGTCGTTCTTGGAAGAGTTAACATAGATGCTCGTATCTTCTACATCAGTCTTTTCAACGATGGTATAGATGTTACCTGCCTTGTTCGGATCATCGTTGGCAGAGACAATTACTTCAGGTGCTGCGCTGCTGAAGAACACAACCACCGTGTCGCGGCCTTCAATGTCCTTTGCCGGATCCTTATAGGTGATGATGATAACGTTCGGACCATCATGGAGAGTAGTATCCATGGTGAATACTTCACCATCCTGCTTCCATACGATAGTATTTTCAGGAATGTTGGTGTAAATCGTATCCGGGTAAGCCCAAGTAGAATCGGTGTTTTCCACCTTGATGATTTCCACAACAGACTTTTCAACAACATTATTCACCTTGATGGTAACAGTTGCAGTGTCGGCGTAGGTACCGTCTGTTACACGAACCTTAACCGTGTAAACGGAATCACTTTCGTAATCAAGCGGCTGCTTCACGATAATGGAACCATCCTTCTTTACCGTGAAGTTTTCGTTTTCATCCACTACTTCATAGGTCAAGTTGCTGTATTCCGGAGTCTTCTTGTCCGGGTCATCAGCCTTAACCTTACCCACTTCGGTACCAACCTTGACATCTTCAGCAACGGTGAACTTCTGGTCTTCCACAGTGGGAGCTTCGTTCACATCACCAATCTTGATTGTGATAGTGGTGTCGGTCGTAACGCCAGTCGGATCCTTCACAGAAACCTTGATGTCGAAGGATGAAGTCTGTTCATAGTCGAACATGGTTTCGTCCTTAACAAAGATCTTACCATCTTCGGTTACCGTAACGAAATCGCTAGTACCGACCAAAGCGTAGATACGTTCTTCCTTATTTTCCGGGTCATCCAAATCTTCGGAAGTGATTGTTCCGATAAGGTCGTTCTTGCCCGGGTTTTCAGGAATTTCGAACTCGGTAGAAGTGATTCTCGGATCTTCAGGAACATTCTTCAGTTTAATGGTCATGGTATCCACCACGAACAAAGTCGGATCATTCCTGTCTTCAACCTTCACCACCAGGGTGTAGGTATCAACGTCGTCTTCGTAGTTGAATCGCTTGGTCGCAGTAATCGTGCCTGCAGAATCAACCTTGAATACGTCGGTATCACCACCAATTACAACAACTCTATTGTCGCGGAAGGCGGGTTCCTTGGTATCCTTGTCATCACCCCATTCAATTTGACCAATAACAGCGGTTTCCGTGTTATGTTCTTCAAATTCAAAGGTGTTCTTCACAACGAACGGAGGTTCGTTCACATCAACAACTTGAATAACTCTCTTCAGGGAATCTGCACCGCCATTACCATCCTTAACGATGATGATAACCTCGTGAGCAGGATTGATGGCTTCGTAGTCGAGCTTATCACCATCATCTACTGTAACGATCAGCTTCCAGCCATCGTCAACCTTCTTGATGTCAAGGGCAAAGAGAGAATCAACGCCAGAGTTGTTCACATCAACCCAATCAACGGTCAAAACATCCTTCTGGTCTTCATCAACTACTGTATACTGGAAAACAACTGTACCAGATGCTGAGTTTTCTTCAATACCCACAGTCACCACGCGCTTGTCATCAGACGGATCATCAGGCTTGTCTTCGCAATTCTTAAGACACTTGTCTTCAGAATCGTCATCACCATCGCCATCACCATCAGGAACAATTACCGGTTTGTCATTATCATCGATCAACTTAATGGTAACCACAGCCGTATCGGAGTAATTATCAAAACCCTTAGAAGCACCGTTGTCAGTTACAATTACATTCACGTAGTAGACGCTATCCTTTTCGTAGTTAAGGACGCCCGTCTTTGCTACAGTGATAAAACCATCACTGCTGACATTAAACAATTCAGCAATACCGGTGCTACCTTCCACATCGGCCAGCTTGTAGGTAAGAACAGACCAGGAATCTTCATCATCAGCAGGAACACGGCCAACGGTATCACCCTTAACAGTGTTTTCCTTGATAGAAAGTTCCTTTGCCGCAACAACTGGAGCATCATTGATATCGTTAATCTTGATTGAGACTACAGCTGTGTCGCTCAAGGTGCCTGCAGCACCCTTAACGCCATCATATACAATCACACGGACCTTGTACTCATTCTTCTCGCCTTCGTAATTCAGAGTACTGTCCGCCTTAACGGTAATCTCAGCCGTTACAGGATCGATTACAAAGAAGGTGTAATCGGTCGGAGCATCATCTGCGGCGACGAGTTCGTAATTCAAGGCAGTGCATTCTCCATCGTCGCAGTCTTCATCGGAAGCGGTAACAGAGCAAACCTTGGAATTAGAGACCAGGCAAACCTTTTCTCCGGCCAAGGAGTTTTCATTGACATTCAAAGTCGGAGTCTTGTCGGCAAATTCAGGCTTTTCATTCACATCGTTGATGTTGATAGTAATCTTAGCGGTGCTTTCATATTCCTTGTCAGTTACCTTTACAGTAACTTCATAGGAATCCTTCACTTCCTTATCTAGCTTTGCACCGTCTGCCACGTAAATCTTACCATTGTTATCAATGGTGAACGGAACCTTGTCTCCTTCAACAATAGAGTAGTAAAGGGTACCGAAACTAGCATTCTTGGTATCCGGATCAGTTGCGGAGACCTGACCGACGAAGGTCTTTGCATCGGCATTTTCGTCAACGGCGAAGGTATCCGACTTGATAGACGGAGCTTCGTTCACATCCGTGATTTCAATGGTCTTTGTTACAGATGCGGATTCACCATCAACATCAGTAACCGTAATGACAACATCGAAAGTCACCTTGGCCTTTTCACCAGCCACATACAATTCGTAGTCAACCTTAGCGCTATCTTTCACAGAAACCATGCCGGTCTTGGAATCAATCTGGAACAGATCAGCTGCACCAGCAGTCTTTTCTGCCAAGGAATAGGTCAAGCCACCTTCATCACCAGCGTCAACGTCCACACCAATGAGAGCTCCGATTTCAGTACCCTTCTTGGAATGTTCAGCAATCTTCCATGCCTTACCATCGTCATCCAGAGTCGGATCTTCGTTTTCGTCGGTAAGCGTAATGGTAATCTTAGCGGTCTGCGGTTCAGCGACATTGTCAGATACCTGGACATAAAGTACGTAAACGTTCTTATCCTTGTCTTCGAAGTCAAGAACTGCACCATCCACAACCTTGATGGTCCCATCCGCAGTTACGGTAAATGGCACCTTGCCGTTGATATCCTTATCGCTCTTGCTTTCATCAACAGCATAGTACAAGGTACCAAAATCAACATTCTTGGTATCCGGATCGGTTGCATTCACCTTGCCCACGACCACATCCTTAGCAGAATTTTCAGGAACAGTGAATTCGCTATCCTTAACAATCGGATTTTCATTGACATCGGTAACTTCAATGGTCTTGGTTACAGAAGCAGAAGCACCCTCAGCATCCGTTACGGTGATAACCACATCGAAGGTAACCTTAGCCTTTTCTCCAGTGGCAAAAGCTTCGTAATCCAGCTTATCGCTATCCTTTACGGAAACTTCGCCGGTCTTGGAATCAATCTGGAACAGGTCTGCCGCACCAGCAGTCTTTTCAGTCAAGGAATAGGTCAACTTGTCACCATTATCCACATCGGATCCCACCAGTTTGCCAATGGGAGATCCTTTAGCAGAATGTTCGGCAATCTTCCATTCCTTGCCATCATCCTCAAGAGTCGGGTCTTCATTCACATTAGTCAAGTTCACGGTAACCTTGGCGGTTCCAGAATATTCACCGTCACTTACAGTGACATGGAATTCATACATCGGAGTAGTTTCGAAGTCCAAGTCAGCACTTTCGGCAACGGTAATGTTACCCTTGCTATCGATAACGAAGGGAACATCATTTGCCCCGTTGTCATCTTCATTTTCATCGATGACGTAAGTCAAGGTGCTGTAAGCGGGATTCTTAACATCCGGATCGGTAGCAACCACGGTACCTACCGGTGAACCTGCGTCAAGCTTTTCTTCGATTTCGAAATTAGCATCTGCAACAGTCGGTTCTTCGTTGATATCCTTAATTACGATGCTGGTAGAAGCCTCAACGGAGTGTTCTTCGGAATCAGTCAAGGTCAGGGTAATATCGTAGCTGAGTTCAGCCAAGGTTTCATAGTTGAGCTTAGCAGAATCTTTAACCGTGACATAGACGTAAGTCTTACCACCATTAGAAATCACAGTTGCATCGAAGAGATCTTCTGCGGTAATTGCCGATTCATTCTCAGGATCTTTATTCTTATCAGAAAGTTTAACAGTCAGCTTACCAGCAGGAGCATCAGCAGCATCCGGATCTTCAACGGGGATACGGAAGACCATTTCACCCAGAGCACTATGTTCAAAGGCATTGTAGGAATCCTCCACCTTGCCAAAGCTAGGCGGTTCATTCAAATCGTTCACATTAACCGTGATTTCGGCAACGGTTGTGTATTCGCCAGCCTTATCAGTAACTGCAACATGGAACACATAGACACTCTTGGTTTCGAAGTCAATGTTCACATCTTCACCGCTGCCCACCTTGATGAGACCGGTATTGGCATTCAGGTAGAACGGAACATCGTTTGTCTCGTCGTCATCTTCATTTTCGACAATCTTGTAGGAGTAAGTATGCCACTTGGCATCGGCAGAATGATGATCGGCATCGGTGTAGTCTTCATCGGTTACCACGATGGTACCGATTTCAGTGGGATACTTGGCGCCTTCATCTACATCCCAAACACTATTTTCAACACCATGCTTTTCGTTTTCGTCGAGAAGCTTAATAGTGATAGCTTCGGTTGCAGAAAGAGGCTTGGAGCCGTCGGTAGAGGCATCGTCGGTTACAGTGACCTTGACAACGATAACGCTATCAGCGGATTCATAGTTGAGCTTTGCCCCCTCCTTAACAGTGATAACACCGGTCTTGGAGTCCAGAACGTAGAGTTCACTTACACGAGCATAGCTTTCATCATTCTCATCGAACACATAAGTAAGCTTATCGGAGGGATCGGCGTCGGAGGCTACGATAGTACCAACAACGGTCTTGCCATCACTATTTTCCTTTACGGCAAATTCCTGACCCACAGCAATGGAGGGAGCGTCGTTTACCGGGGAAACGTAGATGGAAATGGTACCGACCTTGTCGGCTCTAGTGGTATTACCTTCCACATCCATCACAGCGAATGTGAAGGAAGTATAAACTTCAGAACCGCTAAACTCATCCATTCCATTTACATACTTGAGTTCTTCCGCTTCAAGGCCAGCCATATCAATAAAGACGTCACCGGTCTTCAAGGTGTCACCCTTATAAATCAGGAAACCCTTTTCCGGAAGAGTCTTGATGGTAACACCCTTCTGAGCATAAAGACCCTGATAGGCAAACTTTACAGCCTTATTCTTTACTGCGTCAAAGGCAAAGGAGTAAGGTTTGTCTTCAACAACGCGAATAGAATCATTATCAGTCTTCGGTTCCTTGTCGGAATCAATAAGGGTCAGGTCAAAGAAACCTTCACGCTTGTCACCCGGCATGATTGCGCCGCTAAGATTCTTAATTCTCAAGCGGAGACGCTCATCGCCTTCAATTTCATCATCCATGGCCACGTTAATCCAAACGCTAACAGAGGGATCATCAGAAGGTGCCTTGGAGCCAGCCATAATGGCAACCTGGGCATACTTGTTTTCAGAACAAAGCGGGAAAGCATAGACACCGTTTTCATCAACGGTAATGTCTTCGCTACTAGCAACACCAGTACCGGAAAGGAACTCGAAACAGTAGTCAAAGTAAACATTGACCTTCGGGAAATCATCCAGCTTGATAGGAACCTTGACAAAAGTGTCATTTTCACGGAATTCCAGCTTAGTACCAACTTCCGGTTCCAGGTTCAAGATAGGAGGATCAAACGGCACATAACGGAAGCCGGAACCGTCAAATTCATGACCAACCACAACATTATTTGCAAGGAACTGACCGGCAAGACGCAGGTTTGCACCAACGGTAATAGTTCCCTGAGAGATAAAGGTTCCCTGTTCAGAAGTTCCCTTATTCATAGAGGGCCAGGTCATATCCCCCTTCATGTAAAACAGGAGATTACCCGCATAGTCTTCATTGGAAACTGACGTCGTCGAAGTTACGTTAGTCCACTGACCATCGACAAATTTTGCGTCTTCATCAACGTAGACAATCTGGATATTTGTTGCAGAACTTACGTTGATATTTTCTTTAAGGAAGATTCGCGTAAGACTCTTTGCAGATTCCATGCGAATAATCAAAGTAGCCTGATTATTAAAGGAAATGCGTTCATAGTAGAAATCCTGAAGCTTTCCCTCGGAAAGAGGAGGCACGTCAATGGTATGGGTACCGTTAACGGTAATTGCAGGCAGGTATTCGTGGTCAGGAATCAGCGGAATGTTCAAGTAGGTGGGAACATCCTTAAGGTTTTCGTAGCTACAATCCCCTGTAGTGGCCTCGTCACCTTGGTAAACGGTGCCGTATATATCTGCACCATTGTGCGAGTACTTCACCAGGTTATCGTTCGCTTTGCCTTCAATACAGTAGGTACCATTATAGCGACTACCATTCTGACCAGCAGTAAAATCGCCCTTCACACGAACCGGCCCACTCATCAAAGTGTCGCCACCGTTACTGCCATAAACGTTACCACCAACAAAAATCGGACCGCCTATGGTATGCTTTTCAATCTCAAGGTTCAAATTACCGGCGGTACCCACAGCACCACTAAGGTCCGTCATCGTTGCATGGCCAAACCGGATACCATCGGTACCCCACATCTTGAAAGTCATCAGTTCGTCCCAGCGGCGCTGCTGTTCATCTTCGTCTGTAACACCACTGAAATATAAGGGGCCAACATCCGCAGCAAAAGCAGGGACTGCCAGTGCTAGTACGGCAGCTAGTTTCTTAAAAAATTCTTTTCCAAACCACATAATCCATCTCCTGATGGTCTTTTTTGATTATTTCCAACGCTTATTCTAAATCAAAATTTGCTCTGGATACAATCTTCCTTTTTACATACAAAGATTAAATATACTAAAAAAATGTTACATACATCTCCAAAAGTTAACAACCTATTAACAATATGTTGTAAATTTCGCAATTTGTTGATGTAGCGCACACTTTCCCAGCCTTTTCTTACAATAATCGTACCAAATTCAGCTTTTGTCTACCTCTTTTTTTGAATTTTTCAACGTACTATACCCCACACTCCTAAATCAAAGCACCTTTTTCATAATCAACCCTTGGCAAAAAAAACAAATTAAGCTATAATTTTGAGTCCTAGGCCCTGCGCAATGACTATTTGCGGGCAAATCGCCAGGGCGAAAGCAGCAACGGACTTGCGGATTTTTATGTGCTCAGGTAGCCTAGGATTTTTTTAATAACCTGCCGGTTTAATCCGCAGGTTATTTTTTTATCTTTCACCCACCCATTGATAATCGCCCATTTATCCACTATTCACAGTTCACTATTTCCATGATTCTCTGGACCATTCGCCACACCAAGCCTTTCAACCCCAAGGACGTCTGCTACGGCAGACTGGATTTTGATGTCTCCCCCACCTTCCCCGAAGAAAGTGAAGGGGCAATCAAGGCGCTGCTCGCCGCAGGGGCCAAGCCGACCCGTCTATACTCAAGTCCGCTGCTCCGCTGCCTTCGACTAGCAGAAAAGGCTTCCGAGGCGACGGGACTGCCCATAGAGAAACGCGACGAGATTATCGAAATGAACTTTGGCGACTGGGAAGGGCAAAAGCTTACGGAGGTCCCCAGGGACCAGATGAAGGGCTGGGCAAGTGACCTTCGTGGTTACAAGTTTCCTAACGGGGAATGTTTCTACGATATCGACAAGCGAGTGGAAGGCCTACTGGACACCCTGGACGACAATGGGGAATTCCTGTGGATCAGCCACGCTGGGGTCATCGCCTCACTGCAGCACTTCGCCTGCGGGCTCCCCGACAACGATTTTGTAGAAGGTGCCTTTAGCTACGCCATGGTGACGCGTTTTGAGTTCAAGCGTAACGCAGAAGGCCACTACCGCGGGACTTACACCAAGTTCCACGATGGCATCCAGATGAAGCCGTTAAAAATAGGTTGAAGAAAGCCTCCGGAAGGGGGCTTTTCTATTAGAAATCCAAGGTGAAAAGAGCCTGGGCGCCACCTCTGAAATTAGGCAGCAGAGCCAAGTGAAGCGGATTGTCGAAATCACTGAGGAGAGCGTCTACAGCAGCATCACCAATGGAGTACAAATAAATCAACGCCGTAGCCCAGATATACTGGTTTCTATTCTTACGGTAATAGGTAACCCGTTCGCACACACGGTCGTAATCTTCGGAGGACTGGTCTTCGGCCCCCATCATGTGCTTGCGATCCAGGTAATACTCCACCATGTTCTGGGATGTCCAAATGCTGACGCTCGCGCCGATAAAGCCCATGTACAAAAGCCCCGCCTTGCCAAACTCACCATTGTACATCTGACCAAAGCCAGGCAGCAAGCCCCATAGAATCGCAGACTTCATGCTACGCTCTTCAACACTTCGGTGGTTGTTGTTGTACCAGATGCCAAAGGCGTCAAACATGCTGTAGACCTGCATACCGTAAAGCCAGGCGTTCTCCGCCTTGCGCAAATCTTCCTGTTCCATCTTCTTGTCGCTGTAGGAGCGCACCCTGTTCACATTCTCGTTTCGACGCTGCTGGTACACCCTTAGGCTATCCCGAGACGAAGCCTGAATCATCAACTTGGTGTAGTAGGAAACAGAATCCTGAAAGGGTTTTGCCTGCTCCAGCACACGATCGTACTGGTAGGACTTGTTGAAAAAAACTTCGTATATCAAGCCAAGTTCAATTCCCGTAATGAAGCCTCCTCGTACGTAGTGGCCGGTATAGTATTGGCCGCCACCAGGTAAAAGACTCAGGAGCATAGTCGTCAACAGGGAATTGTGCTCAGTGGGAATATCCCATTCGTTAACCTTAAGGGTGTCGATAGCCTCAATGCCGGTAACACCCTTTTGCAGCGGATCAGAGGCAAAAGCGGACAGGGGCAGCAGCAGGGCCACCACCAAACCGACCATAAAGGAACGAACTTTCATCGGGGCAAATATATAAAAGTCCCGGACAGAACTATTTTTGGGGGCGACATAAAACGATGAAAAAAGAAAAATTTCACATTCTTTTTTTTCAATATGTCATTTTATGTCACAAACTGTTTGTATATTTGAGTCATCAAAGGAACTTCAATGAACCAGGAACTTGAACAAATCCAAAGCGAGATTCAAACGTTGGCTATAGGCATTAGGGATGCCTTGACCCAGCGAGGCGAAATGATGGCCACGGCAGAATCCTGTACCGGCGGCCTCGTGGCGAGCCATATTGTGGATATCGCAGGATCTTCGGCAATTCTTGCTGGTGGCATTGTCGCCTACCAGAACGAAGTCAAGGCCAACCTGTTGGATGTTCCCGTAGAAATTCTCGAAACCAAGGGTGCCGTCAGTGCAGAAACCGCAATGGCCATGGCAGAAGGTGCCCGTAAAAAGTTCAACTGCGAATGGGCAGTGGCCACCACCGGCATCGCAGGCCCCGGCGGGGCCGAACCCGGCAAACCCGTGGGAACGGTATGGATGGCCGTCGCCAATAGTTTGCAAAATGAAGCTTTTTGCGAAATTTTTACAGGAAATCGCAGCGAAGTTCGAGAAAAAAGCGTGTATAAGGTGTTGGGCAAGCTATTTTTTGAAATAAATAAACAGAAAAGCACTTGCACAAACGAACACTAATTTATATATTTGAAAACAGAAAAAACAAAAATGGAGTCAATTATGACTAAGAAGACAAACAGCGCAACCAGCAACCTTTCCGCAGACAAGGCAAAGGCCGTAGAAGCCGCCATCGCCCAGATTGAAAAGAATTATGGTAAGGGTTCCATCATGGCCCTGGGCCAGCAGCCCGTCGAAGAAATCCCGGTGATCCCGTCCGGCTGCATCCAGCTGGACATGGCCCTGGGCGTAGGAGGTTTCCCCCGCGGCCGTATCATTGAAATTTATGGACCGGAATCCTCCGGTAAGACGACCCTCACCCTCCACGCCATTGCCGAGGCTCAGAAGTTGGGTGGTGTGGCAGCATTCATCGACGCGGAACACGCCTTTGACGCCGTTTACGCACGCAAGCTGGGTGTAGACATCGAATCCCTCCTTGTTTCCCAGCCGGATACCGGAGAACAGGCCCTGGATATTGCCGAAACACTCGTGCGCTCCGGAGCAATCGACATCATCGTCATCGACTCCGTGGCAGCCCTTGTGCCCCAGGCCGAAATCAACGGCGAAATGGGTGACAACCACGTAGGTTTGCAGGCTCGTCTTATGAGCCAGGCCCTGCGCAAGCTCACCGGCATTCTTTCCAAGTCCAACACCTGTATGCTGTTCATCAACCAGCTGCGCATGAAGATTGGTGTGATGTTCGGCAACCCCGAAACCACCACCGGCGGTAACGCACTGAAGTTCTACGCCACCCAGCGTATCGACATCCGCCGCATCGCCGCCATCAAGGACGGCGAAGACGTTATCGGCAACCGCACTCGCGTAAAGATCGTGAAGAACAAGGTGGCAGCACCCTTCACCCAGTGTGAATTCGACATTCTCTACGGCTGTGGCATTTCTCGCGAAGCATCCATCTTGGATCTCGCTACCGAACTGGATATCATCCAGAAGAGCGGATCCTGGTTTAGCTACAATAACGAGCGCATTGGCCAGGGTCGCGAAAATGCCCGTCTGTTCCTTAAGGACAATGCAGACCTCTGCAACGAAATCGAAACTAAGATCCGCGAAAGCATGAAGGATGTTGAACTCTTCAAGCTGAACGAACAGGACGCCCTGTCCGCGGACGAAGGTATCGAGCTCAGCGACGACGTCTAGCTCCTAGCAGTACAAATCTTTTCTTCCTGAAAAAAAACAAACTCCGGTCGATCCTTTAGCCATTGGGTTCGACCGGGGTTTTCCGATTTAGTTGAATTTTATTTTCTATCTTATACGTCATGTTCAAGAGGTTTTCGATTTCAGCCATTTTCGGCGTCATGGTCGCCACATCAGCCATGGGGCAAAATTCCTGTCCCCATTTCTTGCTGAGTACCCCAATGGTCGTGAATATCGAAGGCCACTTTGTAAACGCGAAGAATTCCCGTTCCAACCTCTACACGGAATGGCGCCACCATCCCGAAAACCTGGACACATTCTTCGTTCACCTCCCCGATAGGCCCCAGTTCAATTTTATCACTGCCGGTGCCTACCGCTACATCGAGTTTCCCGATATAAAAATCAAGCGTCAGCTCGGATTGCACCACCTTAAGGAAACCATCGGCGAGACGCCTCTAAAACTGGACGACATGGAACTGCTCGCCAACGGTCAGTTCCTGTGCAAGGACCCCTCTGTACAAAAGCCAAACATTCTCTCTACGGCATTCTCCAACATGTGGTGGAGCCTCGTGGCAGACTCTTTGCCGCAACCGGAAAAGGTCACCATGAGGGGCGCTCGCAAGGAATCTCGCGTATTCTTTATCAGACAGTGGAAGAACTATTCCGGGGAGACGCTCCCCACCCTGATCAAGATGGATAGCGACAACTACAACGGTGAACTCTGGATCCGTTCAGCCTACCCCATCCAGGCGCTGGAATCAGACCCACTTAGAAAGAACGTGGAAAGCAGGCCCAAATCCGAGGAACCGGACTTATTCAGAAAAATTCCGACGAAAGGGGAAAGAAAAATACCCTTGATACTCAAGCTGAACCAGGAACTTCTGCGCGAATGATCCATTGTAGAACCTCTTTTCTACACGACGCCAACCACCCACTTCAAAAGTAACGTTCTGACGCCCCTCATCCCAGGAAAAATGAGGACCTATCAGAGCCTTGCCATAGCCAAGGGATTCCTTTTCTACGGTATTATGACTGCGAAGCAAGCCTGTTCTGTAGTAGTTGGATTCAAAAACCAGGGCTACATTCCTCGTAAACACAAAGCGACCGAAGGTTTCCAAGACAACGAGAAAATCTCGGCTAAACACGGGGATATTGAGTCTATAGTTGTAGCTTTTACCATCAAAGTCCGTGCTTATATCAGATAAAATGTAGTGCAAGGAAAATCCAAGCAGAGACATTCTCGGGAAGGTATAGGCCAGGCTCAAGCTAAAGTCAAACTGTTGTTCGTAGTCCCAATCAGAATCGTCGTGCCATACATTGTCCGTAATGTAGTCCGCATTCCAGGTCTTAGCAATTTTTCCACTACCTTCAACTTCCGAGGACACCATTTCAATGTTTGAAAGAAGGTACAGATGACTTTCATAGGTGCAGTTAAGCTCAATCATCGGATTGATCTTGAACGGACGAAGTCCTACACCCGCAGAATAGCCCGCATAGAAGGGAGTCACCTCTACGGCGGCGTCAAGACGCCAAAAGGATGTTTTTCGCTCCAGCGATTCACCATAGCTCAGATTATCCAACGGTTCCAGCCAGGTATAGTGCATGGAACCAACAGCCTGCGGCAGCCACTGTCCCCAAACGACCGGTGTATTGCCCATGACGCTCCAGGAAAGGTTCGGGCCGTAACGGAGACCGTCCTGGGCCGTTTCATTGAAGCCCTCTGCACCGGCACCGGCAGTCAACAGTGCCACGGACAGCAAAAAAGCCTTCGATATTTCCTTAAAGTTCGTCATTTCAGTGTAAAATTAAAAATATTTTCAACGCTTGGTCGATTTAATTCTTATTTTGTGGTCATCAAAATTTAGAGGAGACTACAATGAAGCTTTCCCATTTGTGCGTGCTCGGCATTAGCGCCCTGATGTTCTGGGGCTGTGCCAGCCGTTATTCTTCGCCGATTCTGATTGAACGCGGTGAAGGCCGCAAGGAATACGAACGCGAATACTTTGCCATCAAGGAAAGTATGGGCATTGACAAGCGTCTGAAGGATGTGTTCAAGCAGGGCTACATCGAAGAAGGCATGACTAACGACATGGTAAACCTCCTTTGGGGACCTCCTGACCACGAAAAGACTAATGACAAGTCCAGCGTTTGGGAATACTACACCCGCGAAGGCAAGCTCATCACCCGCTTGATTTGGAAGCACCCGGACCAGGCTCGTTTGAAGGGTTACGAAGAAGAATGGATCCTGGAAAAGATCGAAGGCGACCGCTACGGTGGTTCCCCGGCACCCCAGTCCAAGCACTCTAGCAACTACTAAAATCAAGAACGGACCACCCAAGCTGGTCCGTTTTTACTATATTTACCCCCGTTAAATTTCTAAACATCTCAAGGAGATATAAAAATGCGTCAGTACATCATTGCTGGTAACTGGAAGATGAACAAGACCGTTAGCGAATCCGTTCAGCTCGCTAAGGATATCGTTGAAGCCGTTAAGGACGTGAAGAAGACCGAAGTGGTCATCGCTCCGACCTACCTCGCTGCCGCTAAGGTTGCAGATGTCGTTAAGGGCACCAACGACAAGCTCGCTATCCAGGACATCCACTGGAAGGACCAGGG
>JAZLKH010000040.1:0-15492 GCA_045597545.1 Fibrobacter sp. | reverse complement strand
GGTTTACAACTTCGTTAACTCCGTCGTTGGTGGCCGTATTCCTAAGGAATACATCCCGTCCTGCGATAAGGGTTTCCAGAGCTGCATGGAAGCTGGTTCCTTGATCGGCTTCCCGGTTGTGGGTATCGAAATGGACGTTCAGGATGGTGCATTCCACCCGGTTGACTCCTCTGATATGGCCTTCCAGGTTGCTGCTCGTATGGCATTCCGCGAAGCTTTCGCTAAGGCCGGCGCACAGATCCTCGAACCGATCATGAAGGTTGAAATCCAGACCCCGACCGAATTCCAGGGTTCCGTGGTTGGTAACGTTTCTCAGCGTCGTGGTTCCATCGTTGGCACCAACGAAGAACTGGGTATGACCACCATTACCGCTGAAGTTCCGCTGTCCGAAATGTTCGGCTACGCAACTGACCTGCGTTCTATGACTCAGGGTAAGGCTGAGTTCACCATGGAATTTGCAAAGTACTCTCCGGTACCGCGCAACATCCAGGAAGAACTCATCAAGAAGTACGGCGACAAGGCTGGCGCTCGCGCTTAATTCTTGTAGTTCTTACGGAATTGAAAAAGGGACTCGCGAAAGCGAGCCCTTTTTCTTGTGCATTGCCGAGGCGCAATGCATCGAATTTTCAGAATAAAAATTCAAATGTCCCGCAGGCGCAAGCGTCTACGGGACAAGTGGAATTAGAAGAGAACAAGTGCGCCCCTAACCTTAATCGGAGGCGCATTAGTAATATAAACGTTTTCCTTGTTAAAAGACAACTTTTTCATCAAAGGCCTATTCCAAGTTAAGGCGTTCCAATCTGGAATAGCGGAGGGCGAGCGCCTTACTCAGCGGATTCCCTTGTCTTTGCCTTGGCCATGCGCCAAAGTTCCTGGAGACGGTCGGCGGATTCGTCCTTCATCTCCTTGCCCTCGGCGCGGGCCAATTCCTCCACGACGCGGAAGCGCTTTTCGAACTTGCTGTTGGCCCGTTCCAAAGCGAGAGCGGCATTGAAACCGCAGTGGCGCGCCACGTTCACCAGCGAAAAGAGAATGTCGCCGAATTCATCTTCCATGCGATCGATGTTGCGATTTTTTTCGGAAGAGGCTTGCATTTCGGCGCGGAATTCTGTAAATTCTTCTACGGCCTTGTTGAACACAGGTTCAGCCTCGATCCAGTCAAAGCCAACCTTGGCGGCGCGACGCTGAATTTCCTGGGCTCGGGCCAGCGTTGGCATGCTCCTGCTTACTTTGTCCATAGCGGACTTGCCCGCCATTTGTACATTATTCTTTTCCGCGGCCTTAATGCGTTCCCAGCGACGGGTGACATCGCTTGCGTTGTCCACCTTGGCGTCGCCAAAAACGTGAGGGTGACGTCGAATCATTTTTTCGCAGATTTCCTGCACTACATCGTCAATAGAGAAGTCGCCGCTTTCCTTGGCCACCTGGGAATGGAACACCACCTGGAAAAGCACGTCGCCCAACTCTTCGCACATGTGAACCTTGTCGTTCGCCTGTGCGGCATCGATGTATTCGTGGGACTCTTCCACTAAATAGGGCAACAGGGACTGGTGCGTCTGCTGTCTGTCCCAGGGGCAACCGTCCGGGGAGCGGAGGGTGGCCATAATCTTAACCAAGTCGTCAAAGGAATATTTCATATGACAAATTATAGAAAAGGCTCGCAGGATTCAAGTCAAATTCACAAAATCGGGCCCGAGGATTTTCCTCTGCTGCTTAAGGAATCCAAGCTGCGACCAAAGCAGCTGTACTACCGCGGCGAGCTGCCACCAGATGATTACATCGGAGTCGCCATGGTAGGAACCAGGCGCCCCAGCAGCAGTGCCAGGGAACTCTGCAAACGTCTCGTCGATTCGCTGCAGGGAACAAAGGCTGTTGTAGTATCGGGGCTTGCCCAGGGTATCGACAGCTACTGCCACGAGGCGGCCCTGGAGGCTGGAGTCAGAACCATCGCCGTCATCGCCCAAGGATTGGAGGCACAAATCCCAGGCGATCGCGCCGAACTTTCCCGTAGGATCGTCCAACAAGGCGGAGCCGTCGTCACCGAATACGCAGGCGACATGCCGGCATACAAGGGAACCTTCCCCGCAAGGAACCGCATCATCAGCGGCCTCAGCCGTACAACTGTTCTGGTTCAAAGTAAAACCAAGGGTGGTGCCCTGATTACCGCCGACTACTGCATCGGCGAAGGCAAGCTGTTGCTGGCCGTTCCGGGCAATTTCGACAGCGAGGTGGCCAGCGGACCAAACCTCTACCTGGACCAGGGAAAAGCCAAGCCAGTCTTCGTGCCCGAAAGTCTACGCACCGCAGCGGGAATTCCCCTGGTAAAGGCCCCTGCCCCAAGTCTTTGCGACCTGGAGCGCATCGGCTGCAACTTGACAAAAGAAGCCAAGGACGTCTTTATGCGGTTCAACGGGTTCAAAAAGACTTTTTCGGAGATCCAAACGGAATGTAATTTGTTGACAGGCAATATTTTAGCTATATTAACGGAACTAGAGATTGCAGGTCTTGTGCAAACGCAAGACAACTACCAGTTCTATTTCAACGGGAGCGACTGAGTTGAACAAACGCTTGCTATTTTTTGCAGCCATAGTCATCATTGCCATTAGCGTGGTGGTTTCTCAGATGTTCTTTGGAAAGAATAGCCTTCGGCAGCAAAAGCGCGTGGCCCGCGATATCGCAACCTACCAGGCGAAAATCGATTCACTGGAAAAGGTAATCGAGGCTCGAAACATTCAAATCGATCGCCTTAAGAACGATTCGCTGTACAAGGCAGAAATTTTGCGAACCCGCTACGGTATGAGCGAGAAGGGCGAGAAAGTCTTTCAACTCGTCAAGTAATACAAGAACCTAAGCCATCTTAGATGCATCCGTGCTGCCGGTCTTTTCCACCTTCCCCGCAAAGTAGCTATACGCCGCGGGCACAATGAACAGTGTCATGAACGTGGCAAATGTAAGGCCGCCCACAATGGCGATACCCATCGAAATTCGGCTGGGAGTACCCGTCATAATCAAAGGCACGGCCCCAAGTACCGTAGAAAGACTGGTCATCAAAATCGGACGGAAGCGGCGTTCCGCAGACAAACGAGCCGCATCCAACTTGCTGCAGCCTGTGCTAGCCGCAATCTGGTTGGCAAACTCCACAATCAAGATACCGTTCTTAGTCACCAAGGCAATCAGCAGAATCAGAGCAATCTCGCTGAAAATGTTCAAGGTCTGGTCAAAGAGCCAGAGGCAACCCAACGCACCGGCCATGGCAAGCGGCACCGTAAAGAGCGTCACGAAAGGCGCGCGGAAACTTTCAAACTGACCTGCCAACACCAAGAAGATAAGAGCCAAGGCCAGCAGGAAAACAACGTAGAGGCCAGAGGAACTTTCCTCGAACTCCTTAGAAGAACCGCTCAGCGTAGTCCCCACGTTGGGGTAATCCCTCAGCAAGTCCTTGGCGATGCGGCGCATTTCCTCTACGCCATCGCCAATGGTCTTGCCCGGCACAAGGCCCGCCTGGATCGTAGCTGCGCTAAAGCGGTTGTAACGTCGAAGCGACGGCGATGCAGACTTTTCGGAGTAGGTAATAAAGTTGTCCAAAGAAACCTTTTCTCCTCGCTTGTTTGTAACGGTAAGCATGGAAAGGTTCTCCGGCGTCGCTCGATACTGGTAGCCCACGGCTCCGATCACGTCGTACTGGCGACCATCCTTGTAGTATTCACCGTAACTCTGATCGCTGATGGAAAGCTGAACAGCCTGTGCGATATCGTTGATGCTAACGCCCTCTTCGTTTGCCTTGTCGCGAAGAATCTCGATGTGAAGTTCCGGTTTGGTGAATTTCAGATTGCTGTTTACCACGCTGAATACAGGGCTGTGGCTTGCAGCTTCTTCAAACTTTGGTACAAGTTCGCGGAGGTAGTCAATACTTGGAGCCTGCAATACAAACTGCACCGGGAGTCCGCCGCGCTGCGTACTGATGCTCTGAGGTTCAAACACCATCACGCGAAGGTCCGGGTACTCGTTTCCCAGCATCTGAATTTCGTGAGCGATTACGCTCTGCGGGCGACGGACCTCCTTGTCGTCGTTTAAGGACAAGCGAATTCTCGTATTGCCGGCATTCCATGCGCCAGCCTGGATTTCCTTGTATTCGCCGCTATCCAAAAGGCCCGTCATCTCTTCGACAAAGGCGTCGGCCATGCGTTTGGTGCGCGTAAGCGATACACCTTCCGGCATGCTGGCATTTACCATAATGGAGCCACTGTCTTCGGTGGGCGCCATTTCGCTACTCATGTCGTTAAAGCAGAAATAGGCCGCAGCAAAAAGAGCAATCACAATGGGAAACAGCAAAAAGCGCATCTTCAAAAAACCACGCAAGAGCCAAGCGTAGCCTTTGTTGAGGAATTCAAAGAAAGGTTCGGTAACCCTAAAGAACCAGCCCTTCTTTTGATGTCGAAGGAACTTGGAACAAAGCATAGGGGAAAGGGTCAGCGCAGAGAACGTAGAAAGGAACACCGTACCGATCATGACGGCCACGAATTCACGGAAGAGAAGCCCCGTCGTACCGCCCAGGGCAAGCACCGGCACGAACACCGCCATAAGCACGATGGACGTGGCGATTACCGCAAAGAAGATTTCATTGGTGCCGGCCACCGCGGCCTGCTTGGGCGTCATGCCGCCTTCGATCTTCTGGTAAATGTTTTCCACAATCACGATTGCGTCGTCCACAACAAGACCAATGGCAAGCACCATGGCAAGAAGCGTCAGCACGTTAATGGAGAATCCGCAAAGGTACAGCACAAAGAAACTGCCCACCACAGCCACAGGCACCACCACCATGGGAATCAGAGTAGTACGACCTTCGCGGAGGAAGGCGAAGATAATGGCGATCACCAGGATGAACGCAATGAAGATCGTCTCCACCACTTCCTTGATGGACTTGCGGATGTTGATACTGGTATCGCGACCGTAGAGGGCCTCCATGCCCTCGGGCAGGTTGCGGCGAATTTCTTCTGTGCGCTTATAGAACTCGTCGGCGATGGCGACGTGGTTGCTACCCGGCTGGGCTACGATGGCGAGCGTTACCGTGTTCTTGCCGTTGCGTCTGAAACCCGTGCGGACTTCCTTGGGCTCGTAATGGATATCGGCCACGTCGGCAACGCGAATCACGGTGCCGTCGGCGGCGGTCTTCACCGCCACCTTGCCAAACTTCTCGGGATCGGCAATACGGCCCAGGGTGCGGATAGAAAGAACACCTTCGCTACCTTCGATGCTACCGGAAGGAAGCTCCAGGTTCCCCTTCTTAAGGGCCGCCGACATTTCGGCGCCGGAGACGCCCATGGCCTGCATCTTGATGGGGTCCAGCCACAAGCGCACCACAGGCTGCTTTTCGCCCCAAATCATGATTTCGCTGACACCGTCGATAGTCTGCAGGCGTTCCTTCACCTGGTTGCGGGCGTATTCCGAAACCTCCATGGCATCGTGAACGTCGCTGACCAGGCTAAGCATTAGAATCGGATCGGAATCGGAGTCGGACTTGTTGATGGTAGGTTCATCCACATCGTCGGGCAGGCGGCGGCGAACGCGGCTGACACGGTCGCGGATTTCATTGGCGGCCACTTCCAGGTCCATGCCCGTTTCAAACTCCACGCTGATGTAAGAGGACCCGTCGGAGCTGGTGCTGGTAAGGGCCTTGATGCCCGCCGCACTGTTGATGGAAGCTTCCAGGATCTCGGTGACTTCCGTTTCTACCACAGCGGCGTTTGCACCTGAGTAAGTTGTACGCACCTGGATAATGGGATAGTCTACGTTAGGGTATTCTCGAACGCCAAGATTGGATGCACCGAAACTGCCCAGCAAAAGAATCACCAAGGCAATAACGGTCATGAGAACCGGGCGACGAACAGATAGCGTAGAAAGACCCATATCGCCCAGCCCTATTCCTTGATCTCGTAGTTCATCTGATGGCGAACATCCCTAACTCGGATGCCCACGCCTTCGCGCATGCTCATAAGACCGGACACCACAACGGTATCCCCGGCATCCAGGCCAGAGGTCACGTCTACGGAAATGGGAGTGCGAAGTCCCGTGGTCACGTGCCTTACAGAAGCCTTGCCTCCCTTGACTACGAAAACGTAGGCGCCGTCCTTATCCAAGGTAAGAGCCTCAGAGGGAATACTCATCACAGGTGCCTTGTGTTCGCTGAGCGGAACGAACACCTTGGCGTATGCACCAGGAATCAGCTCGCCCTTGGCATTATCCACCTCGACAAGAATGTGACGGGTGCGACTGCTTTCAGAAATGGTTGCGTCCAGGGCCTTGATCTTGCCCTGCCTCGAAATGTTGCGGTCCTCGTCTACGATGGTGACGGAGTCACCCACCTTTACGGCGGCGGAAAAGCGCTGGGGCAGGGCGAACTTCACCTTGAGCTTCCTGACCTCGGTGAGTTCAGCCACCGGAGAACCTGCAGTAAGCCAGGCGCCAACGGAAACATCCACGAAACCCAGCTTGCCAGCGAAGGGAGCACGCACCTCGGTCTTTGCAATCTGAGCCTTAATGAGTTCAATATTCGCATCCGCTGATTTGAGCGTTGCCTCTGCGGATTCCAGGTCGGCCTGGGTCGCCGCATTCTTTTCTACAAGGCCTGCCACGCGGTCCTTCTTCTGCCTTGCCAGCTGCTGGTTGGACTCGGCCTGCTTCAGCTGGGCCTTGAGCTCGGAGTCGTCAATCTTTGCAAGGAGCGCACCCTTCTGCACCGTTGCGCCATCCTTGGCGTTCAGCTGAACAAGTCGACCGGCAGTCGCTGCCGAAAGAGACACGCTGTTCATGGGCGCAAGAGTCGCCATGGTCTGATACTCTCGGGCCTGGTCGCTCACAGTAGCCACATAGACTTCTACTGCAATTTCACGGGCGGCACGCTTACCGGGGCCACCCTTGCCTGCACCAAGGCCCTTACCGGCACCCGCGGCAGACTTGTCATCAGCGGAACAGGCAACACACATCATCGCCGCAAGAACAAAAAACAAGAACTTCTTCATATTCAACAAGCAGTTTATCTCGACTCAAAAATTTTCACTTTAGATGAACAGAGGCAACCCCCGGTTGCATCCAAAGTTTTTGCGCACCCAAACTCTCCCAAATTCAAGGCACGCCACAACATACAAGTTCACCCTAGAACTTCACGTTCAGCAAAAGGCCACTACCGTCTTCGTAAAACTCGGGAACAAATTCCATACGATCGGTAAAAGCCTTGGAAGATGTAGCGCGGTAAACTCGGATGGAATTAAGAATCGACACGACGCGATTCAAGGCCAGGGCTCCCAGGGAAGCCTGGAAGATAATCCTGCTAACGCGGTAATGCCTCAAGCGACTTTTGAATTCCTCGATGTGTTCCGTGGTTTCCGGATTGTCGGAACTGCCCCAGTCCCACTGGATGTCGGCAGAAAGTTCTTCGTCAATCTTCTTGCCGGATCGAATCATGAACTGGTTGTAATCTTCGTCCATGTCGGGGGAAGAGTTCTGCCCCTCCACACCACCACGACTGCGGTAATCGCCCACGATATTCAGAGTCGAAACCTTCTTGCTGTCCGTATTCAAGCCGGCATGGCGCACGGCATAGTTGTGAGCCGAGGTCACATAGCGTTCACCGATAAAATAGCTGCCCAGGGTGGTTACCCACAGAGCGACGTCGGTCCACACAAAGGGGCGCACAAACTTCTGCTCGCCCAGGTAAAGTTCGCCCATACCAGGCAAAAGGGCCGAAGCGCCAACCGCCTTCCACCAGCTCTTATCCGAGTTCTTGGAAACATTCTCGTCCACCGAGACCACCACCTGGGAAAAGGCGGTGACGGCAGCAAGCAAAATGGCCAAGAGCAGCTTCATTAGAATCCCCAGCTAGCCTGAACGTTAAAGCCGAAGCCGTCAAAGAAGGAGACTCCGCTGTCGAAGTGCAAGTGGTCGTACCAGGAAAGGTCTTCCTGATAAAGGGTCTTGTTGTGGGCGTTGGCAGTAAAGGCCGCGTCCACAGCGGAAATAATGTGGTTCAAGATGAGACCGCCAAAGAACCAGGCCTGCATGTCGGCGTAGTCGTTGGCCTTGCTGCGAAGGGAGCGGTACTCGTCACGATTATCGGAATCGCCCAGAGAGACCTTGCTTGCGCTGGGGTCTTCCAGGTTCAGGCTGGTAGCAACGGGAACTTTTTCCACATCGTCCCAGCCCAGTACGTAAGAGGCGTCTGCTATCAAGGAGTAAACCTCGGCCTTGTCCTCGAAGTGAACGTTCTTCATTTCGGAGCCCAGCTTGACAGGCTTGTTCACAAAATCGGTCATGAAGTTGGCATCGTTGTGGTACAACGTGGTGCGGTCAAAGCAGCCGCGGGCCTTGGCATCGCCATAAATGGCTTCGCAGAAGGATTCGCGAGAACCCAGGTAACGGGAGCGGAACTCGGCCTCGTAGTTTACCGCGTCTGCACTATACAGGTCGCGCATGCCGCGTTCATAACGGCCGATGGAATAGTGTTCCTTGGCAAACTTCTTGTACTTGCTTACCTGCTGGTCGTACTTGTAAACGGAGAAGTAGTACCAGCCACTCCAGAGGGCAGCCTCGAGAGCCAAATAGACGCCACCGCGCACATTGGTGAAGGTGGAGCCGCCAACGTAAAGCTGACCGCTACCCGGCACCACCAGGGACATGAACAAGGCCTTGCGGGGATTCTTGTAACGGCCCTTCATTTCGTCAATTCCGTTGACCTTGGAAACCTTGACCGGACCAAGGAGATCGCGACGGCTCAGGGAACTGGACGAAGGAACCACGGAGGCGTCGCTGCTAGAAGAGGCGGCTGCGACTTGAGCGCTATCGGCGGCCTGTGACGAGGACGAGGGAACAGGGGGCATGTCCATCTCCTGTTCGCTGTGGAGAGCATCCTGCGCCCTCATGATGGAATCCTCGACCGCAAGAGTGGAATCCTCGGGGATTTCGGCGCGGCGAGCTTCTTCGGCTGCCTTGGCTTCTTCGATGGAACGCCGGATGGCGGCTTCTTTTTCGGCGTAGGCCCTGGCGGCCTGGGCGGCGTATTCCTCTTCGGGAGTCATGGAACTGGAGCTGGGCTGCTCAACCGAGCTGGAAGAAGCGACTACGCTGCTGGAAGATTCCGCGACGCTGCTAGAGGACACCGCAAGGGAGCTGCTGGATGGCACCACGCTGGAACTGGATGCAGGAGCAGGAACGCTAGAGCTTGATGCGGCCTTGACGCTGGAACTTGAGGGGTCCACGCTGGAGCTGGAGACGGCTTCGCTGGAGCTGGAAACCGCTGCGGCTTCCTCGGCGGCGGCCTCCGCTTCGAACTCAGCAAAAAGGTCACGAGGCTGGGCAAAACCCTGAGTTGCAAACAATCCGGCCACACAGGCCACAATAGAGGTAAAAGCAAACTTGCGCATACGCATACAAAATAGCAAATTGCGCAAAAAAGAACCGCCCCCAACTTACGTTGAGAGCGGTCCAAAAGTTCAGTTGTCAGCTGCGAAAACGCTTAATTAAGCCTTTTCAGCAACCACCCAAACCTTAACCTGAGCTTCGACGTCACTGAAGACCTTGATGGTCACAGTGTACACACCGAGCTGCTTGATGGGTTCGGCGAGATCAACCTGAGCGCGAGTGATCTTGACACCCTGCTTGGTGATAGCGTCGGCGATATCAGATGCGGAAACGGAACCGTAAAGACGTTCGCCTTCCACAACGCGGCGTTCCAGGGTAACAGTAACCTGAGAAAGCTTTGCAGCTACGTCGCCAGCAGCAGCCAATTCCTTCTGGAATGCGGCTTCAACGGCGGCGCGGTTGTTTTCGATTTCAGCCTTGGCTTCCTTGGTAGCGCGAACAGCGAGCTTACGCGGGAAGAGGTAGTTGTTAGCATAACCGTTCTTAACGTTCACGACGTCAAGCATCTTGCCCAGGTGGGGGACGTTGGCCTTAAGAATAACTTCCATAGTCTAGTTCCTCCAATTAGCGAATGCTGTCCGAAACGAACGGGAGAATAGCCATCTGACGAGCACGCTTGATAGCTTCGTTCAGCATGCGCTGATACTTAGCGGAGGTGCCGGAGATGCGGCGCGGAATGATCTTGCCACGTTCAGAGATGAAACGACGGAGAACCTTTTCGTCCTTGTAGTCGATGAACTGAACGTTGTTTTCGGTGAACCAGCAAGTCTTCTTGCGACGAATGCGGGTTGCCTGCTTCTTATCTTCAAAAGCCATTATTCAGCCTCCCCTTCTTCTGCGTCAACCGGGATGATTTCTTCGGTGGACTGTGTCTGAGTCTGGTCGTAAACGATTTCGCTCATCGGATAGTCTGCGAGAGTCATCCAACGGAGTGCGTTTTCGTTGAGCTTGAGAGCTGCTTCAACAGCGGCTACGGTTGCTGCTTCTGCCTTGTAGTAGAAGATCACGTAGAAGCCGTGCTGACGCTTCTTGATAGAATAAGCGTGCTTGCGCTTGCCCCAGTCGTCACGACGAAGGATTTCGCCGTTGCCGCTGGTGATGTTGTTGGCGATGGTCTCGATTTCGGCCTTGATAGCGTCATCAGAGATCATGGCGTCGATGATCACCATAGTTTCATACTGTCTCATAATGAGATTCCCTTTGGTCTATCGCCCGGGTAACCGACATTGGCCCCGGGAGGGTTCCGATTAAAATCGGTGCGACAAATATAGAATAAAAGGGGGAATTGTCAAATATCGGCGAGGTCAAATGCCTAGCTGAACACCCAAAAATCCTTGAAAAGCCCAGTCATCCACCCCGCGATTGAAGTACCGCTGGGCACCAAACTCCAGGGAAACCCAGGTCGAGCGCAAGTTTTTTTTGGCCCAGGGCCAAATTTCGCGGAAATTGAAGGCCACACCGGGGGTCAAGGATAGGAGGACCGAACGAGAGAAGTTGTATTCCACCAAGGCACTTCCCGTCACCCCGAAATAGCGGGACAGGTTCATGCCGAAGCCCGTACCAAGGCCCAGGGAAAACCCATCCAGGGAAAACATCTTTTCGCAGCTTTCGCTTCGCGATTCGGAGTCGTCCTCGTCATCGGGTTCGAGGGCTGCGTCACTCTCGCTCGTGGTGTCCTTAGGGATTATGGCGGAATAAAAAGGCTTTTTCGTAGAGCTGGAGTGGTGTCGCATCTGGCTGCGGAATTCCGAGATGCTGGTGTTCTCGAAGCCAAGGACCGGTTCCACAAAGACGTCCAAGTTATCCCAGAATTTGTGCATTCGCATGTTTAGACGATAGCGTTGATACATGACCATGACCTCGTCGTCCAGGTCGCCGCCAAAGTAGCGAACATCCAGGCCGGCACTGGCCCAATCGGCGTAGAAAAAATCCGCCTGAGCTTGCCAGATTCCCATGCAGTCGCAGTCGGTAGTAGGCATGGCTAGACCAGCTCCGATGCCAAAGGAAATTCCCCTACCCAGGTAGGCGGACTGTCGCGGCAAGGGGATGTTCTTCTCGGCAGGCGCAGGCGACACCTGTGCCACGGAGTCAACAGCGGCAGACTCTTGCATCGCAACCGGTTCCTGCGCAAAGGCGGCGAACGCCAAGGCCAATATGACACTCCAGAATAACTTCACAAAAAGAAAATACATAAAAAGCTCCCGACTTTTGCGGGAGCAGTTTAGTTCTTCGTTGTTTTTCGCGTTATTTCACTTTCACTCTCAGAGTACGTCTCAAAGGAACGATGCTTCCTCACAACCGAACCAGACCTGCGTCAGGGAGACACTCCCCGCGTTTGGGAAGGGAGGGGCTTAGAGAGAGCGAAGCCTTCCCTTGTCGTATTAGTACGTGCCGAGAAGGCTGCGGACCTTGTCCATCATGGCCTTGGACTTGACGCAGGCCTTACACGACTCCGCAATTGACTATCGCAACTAAAGAACCTACGCCGCCAATTGCTTCGCGCTCTCACGGCTTGTTAATACAAGCCGTTCCCGCTTGACTAATACGTTCCGAGAAGGCTGCGGACCTTGTCCATCATAGCCTTGGACTTGACGCGAGCCTTCTCTTTTCCATAGGCGAGAATCTTGTCGATTTCTTCGGTGTGGGCCAGAAGGTCAAAGTACTTTTCGCGGGCGGCGCCCAGATGTTCTTCGAGGACGTTCTGCAGTTCCTGCTTGGCGTGGCCCCAGCCCATGCCGCCTGCGCGGTAGCGGGCAGCCAGAGCTTCGGTCTGCTCCGGAGTTGCGAACAGCTTGTACAGCTTGAATACGTTGCAGGTATCCGGATCCTTAGGTTCTTCGATGCCCTGGGAGTTGGTAACGATCTTGCCCAGGCGCTTCTTCAAAGCCTTGGAATCCAGGAAGATGTCGATGTAGTTGTCGTAAGACTTGCTCATCTTGCGACCGTCAAGACCCGGAATCACGCCGGTGGATTCCTGGAAAACCGGTTCAGGAACGGTGAACACGTCTTCGCCAAAATGCTTGTTGAACTTGATGGCGATATCGCGGGCAAACTCCACATGCTGCTTCTGGTCCTTGCCAACGGGAACGATGTCGGCATTGAACATGAGGATGTCAGCATCCATCAAGCAAGGATAGCAGTAGAGGCCCATGTTCACGTTGGCGTCAACGTCTTCGCCGGCGGCTTCGTTCTTTGCCACCTTGTCCTTGTAGGCGTGGGCGCGGTTCATGAAACCCTTGGGAGTAAAGCAGCTGAGAGCCCAGCTCAGTTCAAAGATTTCGGGAATGTCACTCTGCTTGTAGAACAGGGTTTCTTCCGGATTCAGGCCCAGGGCAAGCCAAGTGGCAGCCACCTTGTAGATGTTGTCACGCATTTCGGCACCGTTCTGCACGGTGGTCAGAGCGTGATAGTCTGCAATGAAGTAAACTGCATCGTAGGTCTTGGTGAGTTCAAGAGCCGGACGTATTGCGCCCACATAGTTGCCGAGGTGCGGAGTGCCCGTCGGCTTGATACCGGTAAGAGAAATCTTTTTCATGGGCGCAAATTTAGAAAAATCCAGTAGCTTCGTAGGAGAACAGCCCCTCAAAAGCGTCTCCTCACAAGAAAATAGGCCCTAAAATGAGGTTTTTACAGAACCCACAACTAGGCATACTCCGTCGGTTCTGTAATTTTTTAGCCGATCTGCCCATTTTAGGAAGATGCTCTCCCTCAAACGACGCACCCACGGGGTCGTTACAGAACCCGAGGCTGTGTTTACAGCTTCGGTTCTGTAATTTTTACATTTTTTTGCAGTCTAAACCACTCGTTACGGCAAATGACCGTTCGATTCAGTTACTTTGTCTGCATTTTTACAGAACCCAAATAAAAATAGACACCCAGAGTTCTGTAAATCAACATTTTTAGCAGCATTTCACACAGCAACACGAAATTCAAAGTAAATATTTCTGCGCAAGATATCTCGCCTTTTCAGGAATCATCGGCTTAACAGCGGTTTCCATGGAAAATATCAGATTTTCGCCTACAGAGAATCCGTTTCTTTCATAATTTTCCAACTTTTCTATAGTCCCATTGGCATAGGCATCATCATCCATCCGCCCAAAATGTTCCCAAATGAACTCCCGCCGCGTACGGACATTCAAGCAGGTAAAATCTGGATGTACAACACCCTTTTGTACACCACCATCGTCCTTCCAGACCATCTCGTAAGGATATTCATACCTAAACGGAATTCCTAAACTGGTCAATTCATTTGCGATAATGATTTCCGACTTGGAGCGAACGCGAGTGCCATTGCTACTTAACAGAACAGGCGATTCCGCAGAAAATTTCTTTCCGCGGAACTTCTTTGCCAGCCACAAATCAGCATAATCCTTTTGCGGCAAGGGAACGGGGGTCGTCATTTTCCGCCATTCATCACTCAGCGAACCAAAAATTTCCGCAGTCCGTTCAGGATTATACTCCTGCACAAAATGGTCAAGAATCTCCAGCTGCTTATGAATTTCGTCTAGCATCAAGGAATCGTATTTCTTTTGCGCAAGTTGCCGGACTTCACCATTTTTCCTGCGGGGCAAGTACTTTTTCGTTCCTCTTGCCCCAAGTGTCTTATACCACTGCCAACAGGAATGGCACCGATATCCTCCCAGCTTTCCTGCAGGCGCTTTTTGCACACGAGACTTCAACAGTGCCTCGAGCCTTAAGAGGGCATCAATCCGATTTTGAACCGCCGGCAATACTTCATCCAGCGTCAACACATTTTCTACAGACATATCAAATCCATTTGAAAAAGCACAAAAAGGCTCGATACAATTCGAACCAACGGATATAAGAAAAGATGTACTGAATAATCTACGAAACGGCTCGCTCAGCCAGCTGATATTAAATATAGAATAAAAAACAAAAAATAGTCAAAAATCACCCATTTTACAGAACCCATTTCAAAACAAACAGCATGGGTTCTGTATCTTATTAGTTTGTTAGTTGTAATTTAGGAAACGTTACAGAATCCAAGGCGGATTCACGCACCATAATTCCGTAAATCACCAATAAATATTCACTTGGCAAGGCAAGTCACACACCATTTTTGTCAAAATCAATTACTTTATCAGTGATTTTACAGAACCCAACAATTTCCTATCCCCATCGGTTCTGTAAATCACGCCACATCACGCCGCATCACGTTTCATCACGTCGCATCACGCCATTTCACGCCCCTTCGCCCCCTTTTCAAATACAAAGTCCGCGGCCTTTACTATCTTTCCACCAAATGATGCAAGACGAAAAGTACATATTGGTGGATAGTGAGGAATCCCTGGCAGAACTGCTAGCGGACTTGGACCTCTATAACATGGCCGCGGTAGACACTGAAGCGGATTCCATGTACCATTATGCGGCTCGCCTCTGCCTGATCCAGATCACCATCGGCGAGCACCACTACATCGTGGACCCCCTTTGCGGCCTGGACCTGTCGCCGCTGTTCAAGGCCCGCGCCATGCAGACCCTGATTTTCCACGGTGCCGACTACGACCTTAGACTTTTGTGGCAGACCTATCAATTCAGCCCAGCCCACATCTTCGACACCATGCTGGCCGCGAAGATTCTAGGCGAGCCCCACCTGGGTCTTGCCGACCTGGTCCGCGAATACTTCGGCGACGAACTGAAGAAAGAAAATCAGCGGGCCGACTGGACCACCAGACCCCTGCCGCTGGAAATGTGCGAATACGCCATCCACGACACCTTCTACCTCCACGAGCTCTGCGCCATCCTCGCAGAAAAACTCCAGGCAGCAGGCCGCATGGACTGGCTCATGGAACAGTGCGAAGCCCTCATCGAGCACGCCAAGAACCCGGCCCCCGCCAAAAAGGACCCCTGGCGCATTACGGGTTGCAACATATTCAACCCCTGCGCCCTGAACATCCTGAAATTCCTCTGGGAATGGCGTGAGAAGCAAGCCGAAGAACTGGACCGTCCCCCTTATAAGGTGATGCCCGCGGAACTCATGCTGGCCATCGTGCGCCACGCCCAGCAGACCTACCCCGAAGTGCTCCTGGACCACCTGCCCCGCCTCCCCCGCAACTTCAA
>JAZLKH010000039.1:0-7124 GCA_045597545.1 Fibrobacter sp. | reverse complement strand
GTACCCTGGTATACGCGGATGTAGGTCAACTGGCCATAGCGGTCGTTCACCAGCTTGAATGCGTAGCAAACCAGCGGTTCATTGTCTTCGGACTTCAGGATAACTTCTGCTTCGTCGTTATCGATGTCGAGAGCCTTGTTTTCAACTTCGGTCGGGTTCGGGAGGTAGTCCACAACACCGTCCAGGAGCTTCTGGATACCAATGTTCTTATGAGCGGAGCCCATGAACACCGGAGTAATTTCGTGAGAGATGGTGGCTTCGCGGATGGTCTTCTTGATGAGGGCCTTGTCGATCTGGTCCACACCGTACATGCCTTCCATTGCCTTTTCCATGATTTCGTCGTTGTAGTCTGCGCAGCAGTCAACGAGCTTTTCACGGTATTCCTGAGCCAGGTCGGCCAGTTCGGCGGGGATTTCGGTTTCGCGCATGTCGTCACCGTTTGCGCCTTCGAAGTAGTAGGCCTTCATTTCAACCAGGTCAACCACGCCCTTCAGTTGGTCTTCGAGACCGATAGGAATCTGCATAACGCAGGGCTTGTGGTTGAGCTTTTCCTTGAGCATAACTGCAACGCGCAGCGGATTTGCACCGGAGCGGTCGCACTTGTTGACGAACACGACGCGAGGTACGTGGTAACGACGCATCTGGCGGTCAACGGTGATAGTCTGAGACTGAACGCCTTCCACGCCGGTCAGAACGAGGATAGCACCGTCGAGCACACGGAGAGAACGTTCAACTTCGATAGTGAAGTCCACGTGCCCCGGGGTATCGATGATGTTGATGGTGTCGGCTTCGCCAGACTTGGTGTGGGTCCAGCTTGCGAAAGTTGCAGCAGACTGGATGGTGATGCCGCGTTCGCGTTCGAGTTCCATGGAGTCCATCGTGGCACCGACGCCGTCCTTACCGCGGACTTCGTGGATAGCGTGAATACGCTTGGTGTAGTAGAGGATACGTTCGGTAAGAGTGGTCTTACCGGAGTCGATATGGGCAGAAATACCAATATTTCTGTGAGTTCCGATGTTTTTCATATTTTATTCCACTGATGGAGTTGATGTTAATTAGTTGCGCCCAAAGATAGAAAAAAATTGTAAAGGTTCAAGGATTGGGGAGGGCTAAAGGGGCAAAAGCTCAAAATCCAGAGCGGTTTTTGCCCTGGATTCGATGAAAATAGCGTTTTTTACGCTAAAAATGTCAACTACTGGACTTCTTCCTGTGCTTCGGGAGACACGACCTCGGCGTCTGCCACGTCGGGGACCTGGTCGGACAGGGCCTTGAAGTAGGCTGCCGCGGTCTTGCCCACCTCGTTGGTGTCGTAGAAGGTGTATGCGCCGTTACCGATGATGCCGATGGCGGGGATGGCCCGCAGGGCGATTTTGCCAACCATCTTCTGGGATACCTTGAGGCCAATCTTCTGTAGGATCTTCTGGAGAGCGCTGACCGAGAGCTTCTGGATGACGATGCGGCTGCCGGTGCGTACGGCCACGTCACGTAGAAGCGATGCTGCGCTGTGGCGGAACAGGCACCAGATCATGGCCTCGCGGCTGAGAAGTGCCAGCTTGCCGTAGCAGGCGGCAATGTCGGAAACCAACTGCGCCTGGATGCGCCAGACGGCGGCGATGTCGGGAATGGAGGTGATGATACCTGTAATGCCTGCGGGAATAGAAAGGGTGGCGCTCACGGTAGAGGCCTTGAGGGCTGCCTGCTGGGTGAGGCGCTTGACTTTTTCGTCGGGGTTGTCGTTAAGACCGTGGATGGATTCGGGAATGTCCGTCAGCAAATCAAAGAGAATGCTTGCCACCTTGTCCTTTAATTTGTCTGCAGTCGGTTTTTCGTTCTTGTTGTCTTTCATGTTGACTCCGAAAAAAAGCATACCCTGAAAGGTATGCTTGAAATATACTAAAACAATATTTTGGCGATTCCGCCCGCAAGTCCCGGAATGTTGTAGCGTAGGGTCTTGCTGCCCAGCCAGTAGTCCAGGGCCTCGTCAATCCAGCGCCTTTCGCAGGTGATTTTTCGAATGACCAGGTCCGTGCCACTTTCGGCGTCGTCCAGGTAGTAGTAACCGCGAAACCTGATGGGGGCGTTTTCACCATGGAGTAGTGCTGTGGCATCGATGGTTCCGTTTTCAGAATCGATGGAAACTGTCTGAACTTCCCCGAACTTTTTTACAAGCTCGTGGTTCCGTACAAACTTTTCGACAGCTTTATCGCGGAAACTGGAGAGTAACGACACCCTATAACCTTTATCCTTTAATCTAATTATCGCGGGAGGGTGAGAATTTCAATGCCGTCCTTGGTGCGGACAACGGTGTGTTCCCACTGGGCGCTAAGGGTGCCGTCTCGGGTCACCGCGGTCCAGCCGTCGGAAAGGGTCTTGGTCCCGGGGCGGCCTACGTTGATCATGGGCTCTACGGTAAAGACGTTGCCCACTTCAATAAACGGCGTTCGCTGGGAGTTGCGGAAGTGGAGCACCAGGGGCTCTTCGTGGAAACCGCGACCGATACCATGGCCGCAGTAGTCTTCCACGACGCTAAAACCGTGCTCGTCGGCGATATCCTGGATGGCGCAGCCGATGTCGCTCCAGCGAGAACCGTTTTCGCCTGCAACGCGTATGCCTTCTTCCATGCAGAACTTGGCGGTGTCCACCAGTTCCTGTGCCAGGTTAGAAACCTTGCCTACGCAGAACATGGCAGAGGTGTCACCGTGGTAACCCTGAAGGATGGTGGTGATGTCGATGTTCACGATGTCGCCATCCTTAAGGATTGTCTTTGCGCTGGGAATGCCATGGCAAACCACTTCGTTGATGCTGATGCAGGCGTAGCGGGGGTAGCCGTGGTAGCCCATGCAAGCGGAAATGCCCTTGTTCTTGCGAGTGAAGTCGCCGATGAATTCGTCGATTTCCAGGGTGTTCACACCGGGTTTGCACATTTCACCTGCGCGAAGCAGCGTCTCGGCGGCGAGAGCGCCCGCATCGCGGATGAGTTCGATTTCCTTAGCGGATTTTACTTTAATCTTAGCCATTTTTAGTGTTGAGCCCGCGCTTCGCGCTTTGAGGTGTGAGGTCGCTCGCGCTGCTCGCTTTGAGTTTGTCGTTGTTTGCCTTAAGCCTTTTTGAGTTCTTTGATGAAAACCTTTTGAATTTAGCTCATCGCTCAAAACTCATGGCTCGTAGCTTATCTCTTCCAGATGTACCTATCCAGCAAGTAGGCCAAAAGCATCTGGTCTTCTTCGGGGCCGTTGGCCAGTTCCTTCATCAGGGGGATGAAGCGGCTGATGCGCTCGCGAGCCTTTTGTCCGCCGAAATGGTTGCGTTCCTTTTCGAGGCGTACGCGGGTACGTTCTGCAACCCTCTTGGCGATGGCCTCGTTGGTGAGAGGCTCCTGCTTAATGAAGTTGATGCCGAAATCAGAAGCGGTCTTCTTGATTTCAATTTCCTCTACCGGGGTGACCAGAGAAATGCAGAGGCCGCTGCGGCCCGCACGGGCGGTACGTCCGCTGCGGTGTACGTAAACTTCGTGGTCATCGGGGTGGTCGTACACAATGACGTGGGTCACGTGATCCACGTCGATGCCGCGGGCGGCCACGTCGGTGCAGATCAAAATCTTAAGCTTCTTGTCGCGGAAGGCGTTCAAGGTTTTTTCTCGCAGTGCCTGGCTGACATCGCCGCTTAGGGCGCCTACGTTAAAGCCGTAACCGGAGAGTACCTGTTCCAGGTAGCTGACGTCGCATTTTTTGTTGCAGAAAATCATGCAACTTTCTGGATTTTCATATTCCAGTACCTTGATGGTCATGGAATCCTTGTCCATCACGTCGCAGGAGTACCAGCGGTGTTCCAGGTTGTTGGCGATGACCTTGTCGTAGCTAAGGGAAAGAAATTCCGCAGAGGGACGCTGAAATTCGCGGGCCAGGCTCTTGACGGTCTGGGGGATGGTGGCGCTGAACATGGTGCAAGCCAGCTGCCTTGGCAGGTACTTGCGGATCTTCTGCATGTCGGGATAGAAACCCATGGAAAGCATTTCGTCGGCTTCGTCGAGAATCAGGTCGCGGACATCCAAAAAGTCCACGTTTCCGCGCTGCACATGGTCCATCAGTCGACCTGGGGTGGCGACGATGATGTGTACGCCTTCCTTGAGGGCCTTCAGCTGGGGTTCGTAGCTTACGCCGCCGAAGATGGCGACGGACTTGATTCCCGTGCCGTCGGAAAGTTTCTGTACTTCGTCCTGAACTTGGATGGCCAATTCACGGGTGGGTACCAGGATCAGTGCCTGGGGGAACAGGTGGTCGCGAACGATAACCTGCAGAAGCGGGAGAACGTAAGCGCCTGTTTTGCCGGACCCTGTCTTGGACTGCACCAGCATATCGCGGGCGGCCAGCATATAGGGCATGGTCTTGCGTTGCACCGGCATCAAGTCGGTCCAACCGTGCTTTTCCAAAATGGCCTTCTGTTCGGCCGGGAGCATGTCAAATGTGTAATCGGGGAGCTTGTTTGCGGGCTCGATAATGTTGATGGGAGTCAAAAACGGATTGACTTTTTCTTCTTTTACAACTTCTTGATTTTCACTCATAGTGAGCGTAAAGTTAGAAAAATCTACAAGCTCCAGTGGTATTCAAGCCCAAAACTGATGAACCAATCGATGGTAATGGCGCCAATGGTCGTGGGCTCCGCGGCTGCATCGGGGGTGGGGTCGGAATAGACGCTTTTTCCTCTGCTGGAAATTCCCGTGCGTACGCTTGCGCCGTAGTGCTTGGCAAATACGAACTGGCTTCCGCCGCCAAAGAGCGCTCCCTTGTAGGCGTCCTCGAATTTAACGCGGGATTGGTAGGCTTTTGAAGGGTTCTTTACGCCGTCCTTCAGCTCGATGTCCTCGGAGTAGAAACTGTACTGGAATCCTAGAAAAGCGAAAAGGTTGATATCAAGCCAGCTGGCGGTTGCATAACTGCGCGAGAACATCACGTTCAGGCCAATTTCGTGTTGCGAAAAATCCCAGTGGTCCAGCTCTTTGTAGACGGAGTCACGCTTGTCTGTCTTTACGGAGTGATTGCTGTAGCGGTAGAAAATTTCGCCACCGATAAAACCGTACCAGATCCCGCCTGCATACAAAGTAAATAGCGGCGTGGAGTCGTCGATAAAGTTCCAGAGGCTTACGGAATCCTTGGTGATGCGGTAGTTGCGAACTTGACTGTTGACATGGCTTCTGTACCAGTTGTCGGGGGTCAAGGGGAGCTGTGCCTGGGCATAGCCTGCGGAAATCCCTGCCCAGGCCCTAAAGTTGGGAACTTCCTTGTAGTAGTCGTCTGGCTCCGTCAACTTCTTTTGTCGCTCTTCCTTGCTTAGGCGGCGGCTGGTCTTTCTGTCGAAGAAGGTGCTGGCGATGTCATCGCCCAGGGCAATCTTGTCGGCTTTCTTTTTTACGGTTCCCGCAGCCCTGGGCTCCGCGGTGGTTTCGTCAAAGATTGCCACCTGGAATTCACTTCCCTTGTCTGCAATGTACATGACGATGCGATCTTCCAGGGCCTGGATCTTTGCGCTCATGGCGGGGTGTCGGGCCTTGAGGTAGTGTGCGTCTAGGTTAGGCTCCATATTGTAGCCTAGCCAGTTGGCATACCTAACGGCAACGGAATCTCGTTCCCATTCGCCAAGGGTGCGGCACTTGGGTTCTCCGATTCCCGTGTTGTTTCGGCGAAGCGAGAGGCAGAACTCCTTTGGATCGATGGCCAGTTCCTTGTCGGGAGTCCAGATGAGAATATCGGCATCGCGCCAAAGGGTCCACTTGGAATCAAAGTAGATGCCGTCGGCTACGGTGTAGCCGGATAGAAAGATTACCATTAAAACGGCAACCGCAAGAATCTTTTTCAGGGGTCTCATTCGCGAGCCCCCGTGTAAAGGTTCTTGCGAATTTCCGCAACGGCTTGCTTTATCAGAGCCTCCAAGTCGCTCCAGCCAAAGACCGCTGCTGGTCGCTGGATTTCGTCGACGGCGCTGAACAGGGAGCGCTGCTTGATGTTATCCCAAAGCGTATAGGATACGATGGCGCTTACATTCTGGGCTGCCGTTCGCTCCTGGCTTTCATTGTGGATAAGAGCGTAGTCGAAATAATTTTCGCGCTTCAGGTCGGTGCCTACGATGACTTCGTGAACCAGCAGGATGACCGGCGGAATGTTCCCTGCGCTATCCTGCACGGCGATTCCCTGCTCCGGAAGCTTGCCCTTCATGAAGATTCGCTCGTCCAGCTTCTGACTTTCTTCGGGGGCGCTGGCGAGGACGTTCTCTGGCAGGACATTCAGTTTGTTATAGGCCGCCTTCAGCTCGTTGAGCATCGCCTGGGCGCAGAACTGGGTACCCTTGATTTGCATGCTGTCCGAGCCGACTTCCAATCGTTTGGAAAACCAGCCGGTACGGGTCAGCACAAAGGCGTTTTGGACTCCGGCAACAGCTAATTCCCCGTAGGGAGCTTGTTTGTAGTCGGGATGTTTCTTGGCCCAATGATAAGTCTGGCTGCACCCCATAAGAGCGCAAGCCAGAATAGCTATCATCAGAACAAGAACTTTTCGCATAACGATATTAGCGTAAAGATTAAAGTGTAAAGAAAACCTTTCCCCTTTAACCTTTAACCTTTATCCTAAACAGCACCCCACTGCTCGCGGTAGGCGTAGACCTTGTCCAAAATGCCTTCGGGAGCGTTGATGGCCTTGCGATTCTCTTCCTTTTCCAGAAAGGCGATGATGTCGTTGATGTTCACGATGGAATGGGCTTCGATGCCATATTCTTCTTGAACTGTCTGCAATGCGGACTTGCCGTTGTCCAGCTTTTCCTTGCGGTCCACGGAAATCAGAAGGCCGATGACGTTGGCGTTCTCGATGTTCTTGAGGATTTGCAGGGTCTCGTTGACAGAGGTGCCTGCGGTGATCACGTCCTCGATGATGACGACGTTGGTCTTTTCGGCGTACTTGTAACCGACGAGGGAACCGCCTTCGCCGTGGTCCTTCGCTTCCTTGCGGTTGTAGGTGAAGGTCAGGTTCTTGGCATACACGTCGGAAAGCTTCATGGCGGTAGCGGCGCACAGGGGGATGCCCTTGTATGCAGGACCATAGAGGTTTGTTGCCTTGCCGTCAAAGTGTGCCACAAAT
>JAZLKH010000038.1:0-13639 GCA_045597545.1 Fibrobacter sp. | reverse complement strand
ATGCGTCGCCCTTCAGCACCAGTTCCTTGGTTTCTTCCGGGCAAGAGGCGTCCGGTTCCATGATGCAGATAACAGGCAGGTTGAACTTCTTTGCGAATTCGAAGTCGCGGGTATCGTGGGCGGGCACTGCCATGATAGCGCCGGTGCCGTAGCCAGTCAAAACGTAGTCAGCCACCCAAACCGGAATCTTGGTGCCGGTCAGCGGGTTGATGGCGTAGGAGCCAGAGAACACGCCGGTCTTTTCCTTGGCGTGTTCGGTACGGTCCAGGTCGCTCTTGAGGGCGGCGGCGTGAACGTAGGCTTCCACAGCTTCCTTCTGTTCGGGAGTAGTGAGGGTCGGAACCAGCTTGTGTTCAGGAGCCACCACCATGTAGGTTGCGCCAAACAGGGTATCGCAACGGGTGGTATAGACGCGGAGCTTGTTTTCGGTAGCGTTGCCGTTCGCATCAGCGATTGCAAAATCCACTTCTGCACCCTGGCTCTTGCCGATCCAGTTCTTCTGCATGTCCTTCACGCCCTGGGGCCAGTCAAGCTTATCGAGGCCCTTGAGCAAGCGGTCGCCGTAATGGGGGATACGCATGAGCCACTGCTTCAGGTTGCGGCGTTCCACTTCCTTGGTGCCGCACTTTTCGTGAGAACCGTCGTTCAGAACTTCTTCGTTAGCGCAAACAATCTTGCAGTGCTTGCACCACCAGACCTGAGCGTCGGCGTAGTAAGCGAGACGCTTGGAATCCTTGAACTTGCGAACTTCTGCTGCACCCTGTGCCTGTACGTCGGCGGGGATGGGCAGTTCTTCGATGGGGCGGCCCTTCTGCTGTTCGTCATCGAACCAGGTGCCGTAAAGGCGCTTGAAGATCCACTGGGTCCACTTGTAGTACTTGGGATCGGTGGTGTTCACTTCCTTTTCCCAGTCATAGGAAAGGCCAAGGCGCTGGATCTGACGGCGGAAATTGTCGCAGTTCTTCTTGGTGGTGATTGCCGGATGTGTACCGGTCTGAATGGCGTACTGTTCAGCGGGGAGGCCGAAAGCGTCCCAACCCATGGGGTGCAACACATTGAAACCCTTGGAACGCTTGTAGCGGCAAATGATATCCGTTGCGGTGTAACCTTCGGGGTGACCTACGTGAAGGCCTGCGCCACTGGGATACGGGAACATGTCCAGGCAGTAGAACTTGGGCTTAGACTTGTCGGTGCCAGTCTTGAAGGTCTGATGTTCAGCCCAGTAAGCCTGCCACTTGGTTTCAATTTCTTGCGGATTATACTTTGCCATATTTTCCTCTTGAGCCATGAGCAATGAGTACTGAGCTGTGAGCTAAAAAATCGCCGTTCCACGGCACCATTGAAGTGCGCGTAGCGCCATTATCTTAGCTCATATCTCAAAGCCAGCCCTAGCTGGCGTCTCACTCCTCATAGCTTCGTTAAAATTTTACAGGCGAAAAGATAGCATTTTTCCATCTTGCCACGCCGACCTAGACTTTGATATATCCCCACAAAAAGCGAGGTTAACCATGCAACAAACAAACTCCTACCACATGGGCCATGTGGTGCTCATTACCATCTCCGCAGCCATTGGCGGGTTTCTTTTCGGTTTCGACTCTTCGGTAATCAATGGGGCAAATGCGGCCCTGAGGATACACTTCAACACCTCTGATTTCGACTTGGCCTGGGCTGTTTCCCTGACGCTGATTGGTGCTGCCGTGGGCACCTACTTCGCAGGGCGTCTTGCCGATGCCTTTGGCCGCGTCAAGTGCATGTTAACAGCCGCGGTGATGTTCCTCTTCAGCGCCATCGGATCGGGCATGCCCTTTGGCATTCCTGACTTCATCCTTTGGAGAATCATCGGAGGTGTTGCCATGGGCATGGCAAGCATCATCGCCCCCATATACATTGCGGAATCAGCGCCGGCAAAATGGCGCGGACGCCTAGGTTCCATGCAGCAGTTGGCCATTGTGGTGGGAATCTTTGCGGCACTGCTTTCCAACTATCTGATTGTTCGGTTCGCAGGGTCTGCAAACAACGTAATCTTCATGGGAATCAAGGCGTGGCAGCTCATGTTCTGGATTGAAGTCATTCCCGCTATCTTGTACGCATTTGCGGCACAACGCTTACCGGAGTCTCCTCGTTACCTTATAAGCCGAGGTCGTTACGACGACGCCCGCAGAGTCCTGGCAAAAATCAACTGCAACAACGTGGACGAAGAAATCGAGGCCATAAACGGCACCTTCACCACGAATCGTCACGTCAAGCTCCGCGACCTCCTGGATAACGAAAGCGGCATGCTTTTTATCGCCCCGGTGGTATGGGCTGGCCTTGGCCTTGCCATCTTCCAGCAGCTGGTGGGTATCAACGTCATCTTCTACTACGGCACCATGCTGTGGCAAAGCGTCGGCTTTGCCGAAAGTGATTCCTTCTTCTTTAGCCTGGTCAGCAGCGGCATCAACTTGCTGATGACTTTCGTAGCCATCCTGCTCATCGACAAGGTCGGCAGAAAGCCCCTGCTCCTCATCGGCAGCTTCGGCATGACCATCACATTGGCAACCATGGGCATCTGCTTCAGCAACAGCATCGGAACCAGTAACGGGGACCTGGGCATTTTCGGTCCCATCGCCCTGGTGGCGGCAAACCTTTACGTCGCCTTTTTCGCCGCTACCTGGGGCCCTGTCATGTGGGTGATGCTTGGCGAAATGTTCAACAACCGCATCCGCGCCGTAGCCATCGCCGTCTGCGGACTAGCCCAGTGGCTTGCCAATTTTGCCGTAACCTGGAGTTTCCCCATCCTCACCGGCAAAAACGGATTCGGCCCCGGCCCTACCTATATAATGTACGCCATCTTCGCAGCCATCAGCATCTTCTTCGTCGCCTTCTTCGTACAAGAAACAAAGGGCAGGTCCCTAGAAGACATGTAATCCATTTCTCCTTCAACGATCCCTTGGCGATTTATTACTACTATTCCCCTCTGTAGTAAACTTGCCAAGGGATTTTTATGGCTCTCATCAAGAAATGGAATAGTCTCAGTCTAGTTCTCCGCATCGCCATCGGCCTCGTGCTGGGAGCAGCTCTCGGAATTCTTGTCCCGAAACTCACCGCCGTCGGACTCCTAGGTACCGTATTCGTGGGAGCCCTCAAGGCAATCGCCCCGGTGCTCGTGTTCGTCCTTGTGGCTAGCGCCATCGCCAATGCCAAGGGTGGCGTAGGCAACCGTTTCAGAACCGTCATCATCCTCTACATTCTCAGCACCCTGTGCGCAGCCCTCGTGGCCGTGGCGGGCAGCTACCTCTTCCCCGTCACCATGAACCTCAAGGTGGCCGGTGCCGCGGGCAACCCGCCCAGCGGAATTTCCGTGGTACTGACCCAGCTGATCCAGAACGCCGTGGGCAACCCCATTTCGGCACTGGGCAACGCCAACTACATCGGAATCCTGTGCTGGGCGGTGGTTTTCGGATTCGCCTTCAAGAAAATCGGCAATCAGCTGACCAACGACGTGCTGACCACCTGCGCCCACGCCGTTTCCATGGCCGTTCGCTGGGTGATCCAGCTGGCGCCCTTCGGCATCATGGGCCTGGTCTTTGAATCCGTAGCCGACAACGGCATCTCCATCTTCTACGACTACGGCAAGCTGCTGTTCCTGCTGGTAAGCTGCATGCTGTTTGTCGCCCTGGTAGTAAACCCGCTGATTTCCTCCGTTTACACCCGCCAGAATCCCTATCCGCTGTTGTTCCGCTGCCTTAAGGATAGCGGAGTCATGGCCTTCTTTACTCGCAGCTCCGCGGCAAACATCCCTGTAAACATGGCGCTCTGCGAACGCCTGGGCCTGGAACGGGACTTCTACAGCGTATCCATTCCCCTGGGCGCAACCATCAACATGAACGGTGCGGCCATCACCATTACCGTGATGACCCTGGCGGTAGCCAACACCTTGGGCATAAGCGTAGACATTCCGACGGCCCTTATGTTGAGCGTCATCGCAACGCTTGGCGCCTGTGGCACTTCCGGCGTAGCCGGCGGCTCCCTGCTGCTGATTCCCATGGCATGCTCCCTCTTCAACATCGGAAACGACATCGCCATGCAGGCTGTGGCCGTGGGTTTTATCCTTGGCGTAGTCCAGGATTCCTGCGAAACCGCCCTGAACTCCAGCGGAGACGTTTTCTTTGCCGCCACCGCCGAATTCCACGACCGCAAAAAAAGCAAATAACGGAATTTTCGGTACATCAAAGCCCGATTTAGGTAAAAAAATTTTTCATCACTCTTTTTGGGCAGAGAAACTATTTTAAGGTGTTAGTTTCTAGTAGTTTGTTTATTATTATTTGGTTATGAATTTCAAAAAGTTTTCGTTAATCGCGTCTTTGGCCCTGGTTCTGAGCGTTCCGAGCATGGCTCAGGATGAAGCCGAAGATGACGGCGAATGGGCTTCCGCCCCGGAAAGTTCCGAAGAATCCACGGAAAGCGCCCCGGCCTACGACGGCTCCACCGACAGTGAATTCGCCGACGACGAGGAGTACGCCAGCGCCTACGCCAAGTACAAGGCCGAAACCACCAAGAAATCAGAAATCGAGAGACAGCGTAACGAAGGATTCTCCCGTTCCGTGATGCTGGGTGTTCGCGCCCAAGGAGGTATCAACACCTTCTTTGGCGAAAACTCCGATGGATGGAACCTGGGTTTCCAGGCGGGCGCAGGCCTCTTCCTGAAAATGAACCTTGGCATCAAGTACCTGAGCCTGGTTCCAGAATTGACCTTCAACTATCGCCACTACACCTACGAAAAGGACATGGACATCTACACAAACAAGGCGACTATCGACATCACCATGTTTGAAATTCCTATCGTGGTACGCTACACCTTCGACGACTACGATTTCTTCGTTGGGCTTGGCGTGAACCTTGGACTCAAGCTGAACGGCACCTCCGAATTCGAAAGCAGTGGCGGAACTCGTGAAAATACGGTGGCCACCTCCGGTATGGAAGTGGGCGGCGTGTTTGACCTAGGCTACATCCTCAGCAGAAATATCCACGTGGACGTTCGTGTGGTGCAGTGCTTCACAAGCCTGTTGAACAAGACGCTGGTGGCAGAAGAAACCTTCTACGATTCCAGCCTCAACACCTTCTACGTAACGGCTGGCGTAAGTTTCCTGTTCTAGCCCGTTTAAGGCCTGAAGGGGAATCCCCCCCGAGTTTAGAAAAGACCATCGGAATTTATCCGATGGCCTTTTTCTGTTAGCTTTGCGCAGTCGTTAGCCCCGCCGAGAGGCGTTCAATTTCTTCCGCAGCTTCTGGATTTCCCTTTCCATCAGACGCTTTTCCACGGCGAAGAAGTCCTCGTGCTTCTGGATGGCGTTCTTGTAGATGACATCGGCCAGGTCCGGCTCATTTGCCATGAGGGCCACCAGCACACAGTTGCGAAGGAAGAACTGGTCCATCTCGCCCATTTCGTACTTGTCGAAGAAGTCCGCCACGAGAAGCGCTCCGCGGGCGTAATCCTTGGCGCGGGCGGCCTCGATGATGTTGAATTCCTCGGCAAAGGAGTCGGGCAGCCTGTTCGCATTCACCAGGTTGCGGATCGCCACGTAGACTTCGTTGGTGTCGCGGGCCTCCAGGGGAACGGCACGGATCCAGGTGACGTATTCCTCGCGGAACTTCTGGAAGGCGGAAGAAGCCTCCAGGGCGCTATCATTTTCAACGCTATCCCGCTTTTCCACCTCGGCGGCATAAGCCAGCAGGGCGGTCTTTCTGAAGTCATCGGCGCCGCTTTCCATCATGGCCTTGGCGCGGGCCGGGCGGCGCAGGGCGTACTCCTCGGGGCTTAGGTACTGCTGCCAGCAGACTTCGCAGGAGTCGAACATTTGCACGATGTGGGCCTCGGAGTGAACGAAGCGGGCTTCCTCTGCGCGGTTGTCCACCATGGGAACAAAGATGCTGTTGGGCTCCACCCCTTCCAAAAGGCTAGACACCATCTTGTTGGTAAAGAGGAAGTTCCTTTCGCCAAAGAATTCAGGGTCGCGGTGGATGCGTTCGAATTCCTTCACCAGCACGGAGTCAGTGCTGAAGCGGCCAATGCCCTTCTGGTATACCGGCTGGTCACTTGCAATCATGATGATGTCAGGCTCGTCGGTAGACTTGTACAGGGACACATAGGGGAATGTCTGGTCCAGCGCCTTAAGAATGTTCAAGAACATGAGGTCGTTGAATTCGTAGGTCTGGATCCACTGCACCCAAAGTCCACCGGGCTTCATGTAGCGGCGCATCTTGGCGTAGAACTCATGGGCGAAGAGACCTGCCACGCCGCTGACCCAGGGGTTCGACGGCACGCTGATGATCATGTCGTACTGGCGACGGTTAGTGTGGAAGAAGGTGGTGGCATCGTCGATGAAAATGTGAATGCGAGGATCGTCGTAGCCGCGATTGTTCCAGGGGTAGAAACCCTTGGCCAAGTCCATCATGGCTTCCTCGATTTCCACACAGTCGAAGTCCTTAAGCAGGGGGTCCGCCAACAAGTAGTGCGCACCCATGCCGCTACCGAAGCCCACCATGGCCGCATCGTAGGGTTCCGTCTTTACGGCCATGGGCATAAAGGCGGTAGCCGCCTGGGTCAACTCATCGCTGCCGATAGGAGCCTCGCGGTCCTTGCTCAAGCTTGCGTCGGCCTTGCCGTTTGTCTTTACATAGTAGTGCACCTTGGATTCGTGGAAGCTGATGGTCGCCGTCTTGCCATCGATCACGCGGATCTTTTCGTCGGGATGCAGATTCTTGTAGCTGCGGAAGGCACCAGAGGTAATCAGCGACGGGTCAAACTTCACGAAGATGGCAGGCAGCACCATCATGGCGGCCACCACATAGAACATCACGCTGCGGCGCCACTTCTTGCGATACACCGCCAGCAAAATGAAGCCGATTGCAAAATCAAGCAGGGCCGCAAGCACCAGGGCGCCCTTGAGCTGCAAGAGCGGGAGCAGCAGAAGGCCGCCACCGGCAGAGCCCAGGATAGAGCCCAGGGTGTTCCAGCCGTAAACCTTGCCTATAGGGGCTTCACTCTTGAAGGCGCGGGTAAGAATCAAGGTAATCAGCGGCAAGGTCATACCGGCAAAGAAGCTGGTGGGCACCATCCACAAAAGCGAAAGGGCGTACTTGAACAGGCTCCAGCAAACGTAGCCATCGACGGTGGGATTAAAAATCTGGTTGGCCTCGTTCATCATGGCCCAGAAGGGCTCGTGGAAGTACAGCGTACAAAGGGCGAAGAAAGCCATGAAAATCTGGGCCAGGGACAGCACCACCAGGCTATCCTTCTTGAGCAGCTTGCCGCTGACTGCGCTACCAATGGCAAGTCCCAGGATAAATGCCGAAAGCATCTGGTCGAAACTGTGGCTGGAGGAACCCATCAGCAGGCTGAGCAGACGGGTCCATACGATTTCGTAGACGAAGGAAGTCAAGCCGGTGACAGCCGCAATCCACAGCCACATGTTCTTACGGGGCATGGGCAGGTTGTGCTTTGCCGCGTAATCCTCGTTGGGATCTTCAGCATCCTCGTCGCCATCGGTTACGGGCACAGGCGAAGTGGCAAGTCCGATAAAGCCAAACACCGCCGCCAGCAAAAAGTTGATGGAAGCCGCCACAATCAGGGTCGCGTGATTGCCGATGTTTGGAATCAACAGGTAGCTTGTGGCCAAAATACCGATGGCGCTTCCCAGGCTGTTGGTAAAGTACAGCATGGGCAGCGAAACCTCGGCGCCGCTCTTGCGCATAAGGCCCGCCGCAATAAAGGGGAACGTCATACCCACCGCAATGGCGATGGGGAGCGTAGAACCAGTGGCCAAAATCACCTTGGCGATTTCCGCCCCGCGAGACGACAGGTTCGCCGTAAATTCAGAGTCGAAGAAGAAGCCCGTCAGCAGGTTGTACAGCGGATGGTAGGCCACGCCGCCAATGCCGATGGCAAGCTCCACGATACCGTACCCCAGCAAGGGGCGCTTCGTCCTCGTCACCAGCTTGCCCGCCACAAAGCTTCCGATGGCAAGGCCGCCCATGTAAATGCAAAGGGTCAGCACCTGGCCATAGCTGGAGTGGCCCAGGAAAAGCTTAAGGTATCGGGCCCAGGATCCTTCGTAGATAAGGCCTGCAAACCCCGACAGAGCAAACAAGAAATAAATGAGAATGTTCATCAATCCTATCCCCTAAAAAATTCTAACCCTTTTCCCCATCCCTGGGAATCGCAGGAATCTTGATAGTTCTACCATCCTTGTCCACAATCTTCTGCCAAGGCGTAAGGCCAACCACGTTATCAACGGGAAGCGAAAAGGCGATGCCCTGGCCCATGGTGTCGAGGCCAGCCTTCTGATACAGCGAGTGGAGCACCGCGTCCTTGATTTTAGCATCCACAAGAATCATGACGATTTCCTTTTCGGGCTGGATGGCGATATGGAAGAAGGATTCCGCCTCCTTGTTCGCCGTACCGCGAGCGTTGATAATGGTACCGCCGCGGGCGCCGGCCTCCTTGGCGGCCTCCATCACCATTTCGGAGAATCCATTGTTCACAATGCAAAAAATCACTTCGTGGTTGTAGGCGCTCATTTTATGCTCCTGAGAACAGCGTCTCTGTTGTCACTCAAAAAATTGAAGATGGACTTTCCGATAATGCTTGCCATGGGGATGCTATAGGCGATTCCCTTGCCGCCAGGAATGGTGTTGAACTTTTCCTCCAGGCTCTCCAAGGCTGCGGGCAAGCGATCCTCGCCGATAACGCTGACGATGACCGCACGGTCCGAATCCGTAAGACCCATGGCCGTAGCGATTTCCCGGGGGGCGGTCCCTTGGCCAAACATCACCAGTTGCATGTTCACACCGAAACTCTGGATATGGTCCATGAAGAAGTCCGCCTTGCCGCGGCTCACCACCGTAAGCAGGACCTCCAGCTTGTTCATGGAGACCCTGGAATGCCCCCTTGGCACAACCGGTTTTCTGTTCATTACATTCGCCATGGCAACACCTAGATAAAGTCGATGATCTGCTCGTCGTCCGCATCCTGGATGCGTCGCATCATCATACGGTTACGAACAGCCCTAGAAACAATAGCCTTGAAGCCCAAAATCTGGATGGTAATCAGGGGCGTCATGGCCACCATGGCCACAATGCCAAAGGCATAGCTCAAGATGGAATCGCCTCCGTCGTGGATAGCGGCACAGGCGCCAATGGCCAAGGGCAGGATAAAGCTGGAGGTCAGCGGACCGCTGGCCACGCCACCGGAGTCAAAGGCGATGGCCGTATAGAGCTTTGGCACAAAGAAGGAAAGCCCAAGGGAAATAAAGTAGCCGGGAATCAGGTAATAAATAAGGGGGAATCCCATAATCAGGCGGATCATGGAGAGACCGATGGAAATGCCCACGCCAATGCTCAAGGCGATGAGCATGGAACGCTTTGTCACAAGGCCACCCGTAATCTCTTCTACCTGCCTGTTGAGCACGTGAACCGCAGGTTCCGCAAGCACCACCACCATGCCGATGACAAATCCCGCCATCACCAGTGCCCTCGGCCTTTCTGCCAGCTGCTGCCCCAGCTCGAAGCCAATGGGCATAAAGCCCACCGCCACAGCCGTAAGGAAAATCACCAAGCCTACAAAGGTATAGACAATGCCAAAGCCGATCTGCGCAAGCTTCGTCTTGGTCAGCTTAAGGACCGCAAACTGCAAAATCACAAAGAAGACCACAATCAGCCCAAGTGCCGTCAGGACCTCTTCGGCAACCCCAAGGACCGTAGGCAAAAAGTGGCTGCCCAGGCTCGCGTCAATGGAGTAGGAGCTTTCTGAAAGCTGATAAGTAAGATCACCCTTCGACGCCAGCAGCAAGCCCATCAACGCCAGCATAGGACCGATGGAGCAAAGGGCAATGAGGCCGAAGCTGTTTTCGTTGGCATGCTTGCCGCCGATGGCCCCCGCCACGCCCACGCCCAGGGCCATGATAAAGGGAACCGTAATGGGGCCCGTAGTCACGCCGCCGGAATCGAAGGCCAGGGGAATAAAGGTCCCCTTCCCCATGGAAATCATCAGCATCCCCAGCATGAAAAGCACCATGTAGAAGAAGATGATGACCGAGGAAAGATCCTTCTTGAAGACAATCTTGAAAATGGACAGCAGAAGGAAAATGCCGACGCCCACGCCGACGGTGCCGATCAGCAGCCCCGGATTCACCGCATTCTTCACCTGCTCCGCCAAAACGGAAAGGTCGGGTTCCGCGACGGTGATGAGCACGCCCATGACAAAGCACACGGAAACCAGCAGCAAAAGGCGACGGGATTTCGCAAGACCGGAGCCCACATGCTCGCCCATGGGAGTCATGGCAAGGTCTGCGCCCAGGTTAAAAAGGCCAATCCCCAACACCAGAAAAACGGAGCAGAGTGCAAAAACGATCATTTCCTTTGCGGATAGGCTCACCAGGGGAGTAAAGGAGACGATCAGCACGATCAGCGCCACGGGAAGCACCGAGGTGAAGGCCTCTTTCAACTTATCCAGCAAGATTTTGAACATGATAGCGGCAATATAGATATTATAAAGGTGCATTGTCGCAGCACCCGCCCTGCAATGAATTAATTTTCAAATGACGCAACCCGGCGACGGGCAAGGACATCTAAAAGGTATATGGACGAAAAAATCATTCTTCAAAAGCTCAAGGAAGGAAGCGCCCCGGGAGCGCCCCGCCTCGCCAGCCGTGAAGCGCTGTCCCTGCTGTGGCAGGAACACAGCGGCCATGTGCTGAACCTCGCTTTTAGAATGATGAAGGACCGGGACCAGGCCGAGGATATCCTGATGGATGTGTTCGTGCAAGTTCCCAAGGCGGTACAGAATTTTCGCGGGGACGCAAGCCTCGGAACCTGGCTGTACAAACTAACGGTAAACGCCTGCCTCATGAAACTGCGCAGCCTGAAACGGCACCAGGAGCTGGAAGAGGACCACATGGACGTCATCGTGGAATCGGCCCTGGGCAGGGGCGAAACCGAAGGCAGCCTGACAGGCTCCGCGGACAGCAGCCTCGACCCGGAACTGTTGCAGATGGGCATGAACCAGCTACCCGCCGAGACCCGCAGCATGCTCTGGCTCAAGGACGCAGAGGAGCTGGACGTGAAGAACCTGGCAGAAATCTACAGCATGCCCACAGGCACCATCAAGGCGCGCCTTAGCCGCGCCCGCCTCTTTGTAAGAAACTTTATCCTTGAACGCACCAAGGAACAGATCAAGGAGCGCAAGATCTATGCGTAACGAGAAACAAATTTTTGAACCCGCCGAGGAAAGGCTCGACTTTTCCCGCCTCGAAAGGTTAACGCCTCGCTCCGATTCCTGGGGCGCGGTGTGCGCCCGCCTGGACGCGGCAAGTGCCGTCAACGAAGTCAAAGCGGTCGAAATCCAAGCTCCCTCCATCATCAGCCTATTCCGACAGTACACCGCCATCCCCCTGGCCGCATGCCTCGCCCTGGTAGGCGTCTGCGCCCTGCTCTTTGCACTGAACCGCAGCGAAAGCACCATTTCGCAGGCATCCGCACAGGGCGACACCTCGGTTTCCATCAACAGCGTCTCCTCCGAGGAGATTTCCAGCTGGTACGGTCATCTGGGCGAAGGCGAAGGTGACGACGAAAACGGCGACGATTACGAAATATTAGACAACGCAACCACCATCAGCTACCTGATGAAGGAGTAAAACATGAAAGGATCAGCAAAACTCTTTATCGCGAGCATCATCGTGTTCGCCTGCTCCCTGGGATTTTTCGCAGGCGCCCTCTGCTTTGGCTGCAACAAGATGCCAATGCCCTGCGAACGCGGCATGACGCCACCGCCGACACAAGGCATGGAAGCCCCCGACATGCGCGGCCACCATCCGGATATGAAGGGTCCCGGCAAACACGGCCCCCGCATGGGCGGTCCGGAACATCACAAGGGCCCGAACCCCGATGTCATGGACTCCATCCTCCAGGTGACCCCTGAGCAGAAAGTTCAGCTGAAGGAACACCGCGAAGCCATGGACTCCAGCTTCAAGGCTCTGCGCCACCAGAAAATGGAAGCCGAAAAGGCCCTGAGGGACGCCCTGGACAGCAACAATTCCGAGCAAATCGCAAAGGCGAAGTCTCAACTTGTTGCTATTCAAGAAGATATGTTAAACTTACGAATTTCCGGAACACAAAAGATTTCCTATATTTTGAGCAAGGAGCAGATGGTGAAGTTCCGCGATTTCCACAAGGAACAGTTCAAGCACCACAAGAAATTTGATAAGAAGTTTGATAAGGATTTCGATTAAGACTTCGACAGATAAGGTTTAAGCGCAAGCGCTTTCAAGATTCCTTGATAAGCAACAGAGCCCCGGCCACTTTGTGGCTGGGGCTCTTCTGTTCCATTTTGGAGTATTAACGGCCCTAGGAGTCTACGCACATTTAGCTAATTTTTTAAATTTTTAATGTATTTAACAAACCGCTCAGCGGAAAGGATAAACTATGTCTAAATTGACTGACTCTATGGAATGGAAGGCACTCGAAGCCCATGCCGAAGTGGCCAAGACCTGGCACATGAAGGAACTCTTCGCCAAGGATCCGGCACGTGCTGAAAAGTTCAGCGCCGAAGCCTGCGGCCTTTTCCTGGACTACTCCAAGAACATCATCACCGATGAAACCATGGCCAAGCTCCAGGACCTCTTGAAGTCCGCCAATTTCGAAGACATCCGCGCCAAGTACTTTGGTGGCGAAAAGATCAACACCACCGAAAAGCGCGCCGTGCTCCACACCGCTCTTCGCTACAAGGGTAACGACGCCATCTGCGTAGACGGCAAGGATGTGATGCCCGAAGTTCGCGAAGTCCTGCAGCACATGAAGGAGTTCTGCGCCCTCGTTCGTAGCGGCAAGTGGAAGGGCCACACCGGCAAGTCCATCAAGTACGTGGTGAACATCGGTATCGGCGGTTCCGACCTGGGCCCCGTGATGGTTACCGAAGCCCTGAAGCCCTATGCTGAAAAGCCGGCCGCAGGCGAAACTTCTCCCGAATGCTTCTTTGTTTCCAACATCGACGGCACTCACATGGCCGAAACCCTGAAGAAGATCAACATCGAAGAATCTCTCTTCATCGTAGCCTCCAAGACCTTCACCACCCTCGAAACCATGACCAATGCAGAAACCGCCAAGGCTGCAGTGCTCAAGGCTTTCAACGGTGACGAAAAGTCCATCGCCAAGCACTTCGTCGCTCTTTCCACCAACACCGAGGCCGTTACCGAATTCGGCATCGACCCGGCCAACATGTTCGCCTTCTGGAACTGGGTAGGCGGTCGTTACTCCCTGTGGTCTGCAATCGGCCTGTCCATCGCGCTGCGCATCGGCTTCGACAACTACATGAAGCTCCACCAGGGTGCCTACGAAATGGATCAGCACTTCAAGACTGCTCCTGCCGACAAGAACCTCCCCGTGATCCTCGCCCTCATCGGTGTCTGGTACAACAACTTCTTCGGCGCATCCAGCTACGCCATGCTCCCCTACGACCAGTACCTCCATCGCCTGGCCGCCTACTTCCAGCAGGCCGACATGGAATCCAACGGCAAGACTGTAGACCGCGACAGCAAGCGCGTGAACTACCAGACTGGTCCCATCCTCTGGGGCGAACCGGGCACCAATGGCCAGCACGCCTTCT
>JAZLKH010000037.1:0-9306 GCA_045597545.1 Fibrobacter sp. | reverse complement strand
GCCTTTGAATGTTTCTGCGGTGATCGAGGGAGGGTCATACCCGTTCCCATTCCGAACACGGAAGTCAAGCCTCCTATTGCCGATGGTACCTGGCCCCCGGGCCCGGGAGAGTAGGTCGCTGCAGGATTCGCGGGGCCCCTGGGCTTAAAGCTCGGGGGCCCCTTTTTTATGTCCTGCGGGTGGCGCGTCGGTCTTTATTTTTCGCCGATTACATTTTCTCTTTGACTTTAGTGATTTGTTCTTCATCAACATCGTGAGGTTTTCTGCAGCGATGTGTCGCAGTTTTTTCTATTCTTGATGTCATGAAACCCACGCTGTCTATTGTGTTGTTGCTGCCGCCTTCTACGGCTTATGCGAAGCTTGATTTAGTGGCGAAGAACTTGTTGTCTGGCATGAGCAAGATGCTGGATTCCGGGAAGGTACGGTTTTCGATTTTTATGGACGGCCCTACGCTGGAGGCTGCGGCAAAGGCTGCGCGTCCCCTGATGTTTGGGAAGTTTAGGAGGGCCATCGAGGAAGACTGCCTCGAGGTTCTTGGCGGCGGCTTCTACGATCCAATGCTTCCGCTGTTCCCTACGGACTTGCAGTCCATTCAGCTATCTGAGCATCGTAACTTGCTTTGGAAGCATTTTGGCGTGGAGCCCAGCGGCTACTTTAACTCCTCCATGGTCTGGGAAATGGAGATGACCGAGCTCCTGGAGAAGAACCGTTTTGAATACGCTTTGGTGCAGGAACCCGCCCTGCAGGATGCCCTGGGAAGAACCACGCCTGTCTCGGGCTGGTATTCCGTAGAGGACAAGGGCTCCTTCCTCAGGGTGGTTCCCGTGTCGGAGCGTCTTTCGACGGCCATCGCCAACGACGATTTCCAGTGGCAGGAAATTGCGGAGCCTTACTGCAGGGGCGGCAAGGCTGCTGTAGTTGCCTTGGATATTCCTCCGCAGCCAGGTGACATCGTGCCGTTCTTCGAGCGTCTCATCGACTTTGTAGAAACCAACGATTTGCAGACCAAGACGGTAAGCAGTGTCGTAGGTGACCAGCCTTCTGAAGGTCGCATCAGTTTTCTTCTTTCCGCAGGTCGCAGGCTGGGACTGCCGGCAACGGCAAAGACCTGCCGCGAGCTTCTGGTGCGCAGGCCCGAGGTCAACCTGCTGCATAAATCCTTGCTTTCCCTTTTTCGAAGGGCAAGCGCTTGCCTTAAGGACAAGGCGAAACTGGACTTCTATCAGCTGTTGTTACCGGCCATGTCCCCCATATACTATCGAGACTTGCCCGGCAGTGAAGGAATGCGTTCGCCCATGGTGCGATGGTGGGGCTCCCGCTTTTTGCTCAAGGCGGCAAACCAGCTGACGGATGCGGTTTCCTTCGACGGAATTCGCCTGGAGATTGCGGATTTCTTGCTGGAAGGTCGCAAGTTGATCTGGGCGGAGAACGATGCCTACTCCTTTATGCTGGATTACTTTGGCGGCGGCGTCCTTAGAATCCTGAATTCAAAGAATTCCGAGATTAGTACGCTGGCTGCCTGGCGCGACGACGGCAAGCCCGCTGTGGGTTTCATGGATTTCTTACTGCCCAATACGGGTTTTACAGCCTCGAAGCTGGACCAGCTCTTGACGGACCGCGAATGTGTGCTAAGGGAACCTTTTGATTACCAGCTCAAGCGGCATGACGACGGTTCCGATATCCGCCTGCTGTCTGAACAGCACCTGGCCGTAGCCGACTTGATTGGTGTGGTCCATGTGGAAAAGGACTACGCCTTGTCCGCGGCAGGTTCCGATTTTTCCTTGAGCTATAGGATCAGCAATACGGCCTTCACCGAGGTTAAGGGATTTTTCGGAACGCTCCTGGAATCGGGTTTGCTCGCCTGTGGCGATCGCAGGGGCGGCATCAGGGTCGACGGCAGGGATTTGAAGTTTGACTATAGCGAGCCATTGATTTATCCGGAGGCTAGGCAGGTGGAAATCGTCGACGATACCACGTCTAGCTGCATACGTCTTGAGTTTGAAACGCACGCGTCGATTTTGGTGGCTCCGCTGTTCAGCGCATCCGCATCGGCGGCACCGGAGGCGTTCCAGGGTGTGCGCCTGTTCCCCTTCTGGAAGATTGGTCTGGCGAACGCCGGTGAAACGTCCTACAAGATCAAGGTTCATTTTTCCAAGGGGTAGCCGATGAAATCCGATTTAATCGACATCCAGGTGGAATCCAGGGAGAATGACGTGGAGATTTCCCTGTCGGGTTCCTTGGGCTACGCCCAGTTTTCGGCGGTAAAGGAAAAGCTGGCCATGCTGGTGGATGGCCCTGGGTGCTTTTTCTTCTTGAACTTGCAGAATGCCCACTTTACCAGCGACCGCTACCTGGATTTCTTTTTGGAATTGCTCAATCGCGTCAAGGCGCAGAAATCCGCCCTGGTCCTGATTTTTGATTCCGAGGAAGTGTACAAGTACTTTGAAAAGTACCAGAACATTTTCGAGATTTATGAGAATCGTTCCGCCTACAAGAGGTCGGGGACAAAGAAGCAGCTGCAGCAGATTGGCTTGCATTACGGGGTACGCTCCGGCATTACCCTGAGCCCCGGTGTGGCGGTTTCCATTTTCGCCCTGATTGTCGGCTGGATTATTACTTTGTTTATAATTGTATCGACGCAGGGACATGATATTGCCGATAAGCAGGCGCAGATTATCGCCTTGCAGAATCAGAAGGAACGCTATATCCGCGAAATCGATAAGCTGGAATCCTCCATCGGGCCCTTGCGCAAGCTGGGTGTTGTACAGGATACGACCATGCTTAGCTCCTTTGGCCTTATCCAGGATTGGGTGGGGTACTTGGAATACCTGGAGAATACCAGGCTTGAAAAGTAACGTTCGCATATCCCTGGTGACCTTGTTGCTTGCAATGCTGCTGTGCTTTGGCGGCATGGGTCTCTTTGTGTCTTACTGGTTTACGCAAAAGGCCGAAAAGAGCAGGCTGGTTCAGCAGGAATCGGAGTTGCGAGGGGATTTGGAACGGCTTTCGACTTGGGGAAAGTGGACCGTTGACTACGTGAAGATCGACAAGGCCCTGGCTTACCTTTCCAAAAACCGCCTGACACCGGAGCAGCGCTTTATGCTTACGGAGCATATTTGGCAGATTTCACGGTCCTATGCCATGGACCCCTTGCTGATTCTGGCTGTGGTCGCCCAGGAGAGTCGCGGCAATCCCAACGCCCGTGGCCGAATGCAGTCGGGAGCCTTTTCCGGGGCCCTGGGGCTGATGCAGATTAAGCTGGAGACGGCCAAAAGCATGGGGGCCCACTTTGGTCTGCGCATCGAATCCGAGGAGGACTTGCTTCGCCCCGAAATCAATGTGGCGGTGGGTTCTGCCTACCTTATACGCTTGATTGCGAAGTATGGCAGCTGGAAGGATGCTCTGATCGCCTATAACCTGGGGCACTCCGCTGTGGACCGTTTGCTGGAACGGGGTGCACCCCTGCCGACTCGTTACTACGAGCATGTGATTTCCAAGTACAAGGATTTGACGAGCATCGACTTTGTGACTTCGTTGTAAATTGAATCGGGTCGAGGGTGGCTCAATGACAGCAATTCAAGGGAACTTGATTGTCGCGGTGTTTGCCATTTTATAAATTTACGCTGATGATTAAGTTCCTGTTCCCTCTTTTGATGGTCGCCGTAGTCTTTGCCGGAGAAGTCCGGTACGACTTGAGCCGCTTTGTAGAAGAGGGGCTGGCCATGGACCCCCAGGTGGCGGAAATGCGCCAGGGCACGGAGGCCAAGAAGGACAAGATTCGCGCCCTTAAGGCTGAAGCGATTTTGCCGACTTTTTACCTGGCTATGATGGTGGGCCCTGCCCCCGGCCTAAAGGATGATATCGACGGCACGGATACTGTTGAGGTCTACGATTTCAGGAAGATGGGCCCCTACTGGGGAATCCAGGGACGCTTTGTGCAGCCTTTGAACCTGGGACAGTATCGTTCCGGGAAGATGGCTATGGAAGCGGATTTGTTGCAGAAGACCTACGAAATCGAGCATCAGGTTCACAAGAAGGACGTGGAGCTGCAGACTTACTACTACAACTACCTGCTGGCAAGGGAAATGCAGAAGATCGCCGCCGATGCACAGTCCCAGGTGGACCGCGCCTATGACCAAATGGAGGAGGCCCTGGACGAAGACGATCCCAACGTCTCGCAGATGGACCTGCTGAATCTGAAGGCCAAGATGCATACGGTGAAGGAAGGTGTCATCGAGGCTGATCTTGGCATGAGGCGCGTGCAGCTTGCCATCCGCTTTGCCTTGAATATGCGGGAGGAGGATTCCTTTGCCGCCGACGATTCCGTGCTTACGCCCAGGAGCGAACCGCTGCCGTCCATGGACGAGGTCCTTGCGCTTACGGAACAGCACCATCCGGAACTGAAGCAGCTTGCCGCAGGCCTCAAGGCCCGCCGAATCCAGATGGATCTGGCCGAGGCGAAGCTTGCCCCGGAATTCTTTGTGATGGGCGAGTTCGAATATGTGAAGAGCTGGGCCGGTAACCGCAGCATCATGCAGAAGGATGCCTTCTCCGAGGACGCTGTCAATAAGATTTCCGGCGTCATTGGCCTGGGCGTCCGCTACCATTTGAATTTCTGGAAGAATTGGGAGAAGTACCGCTCCGCAAGGACGGATTATCGCGGCCTGCAGCTCAAGGAGAACTACGCGGCTGACGGTCTGAGGGCCCGCGCCATGGAACAGTACTACCAGGTGCTTGCCGCCAAGGAAAAGATGGATGCCCTTAAGGAAAGTCTCCGTGCGTCAGAGGCTATCTTGAAGGGTGCCGCCATGCAGTACGACCTGGACAAGTCCAAGACGGGCGACCTGGTCTCTGCCTATACGCAGAACGTGACCATGCAGAAGGACTACTACTTTGCCGTCTGCAAGTACAACGTGGAATTTGCCCAGCTGATTTCCTCCATGGGGCTTTCCCTGAAGGACTTCCACACCGTTTATATGAATAAGTGAGGTTAAGATGTTGAAGAAGATGATGATCGCCGTTGCCTGCGCTTCCCTGATGGCCTTTGCCGCCGATGATCCCGTGGCCGCCGTCAAGAAGAAGGATGTGGAACTGCAGACTTTGCTCAAGAAGTCCAGTCGCAGCGCCAAGGAAACGGAACGCGTAAAGTCCCTGCTCAACGACTCCTTCGACTTTGAACTGCTGGCCAAGAAGTCCCTTTCCAAGGGCGACTGGGAAAAGCAGGACGCTGCATCCCAGGAAAAGTTCGTGGCCGAATTCCAGCGCATGGTCCGCAACTCCAGCGCAAAGCGCCTGGAACTGTACCGTGCCGACTCCACCATTTACGAACCGGCAAAGATGAAGGGCGCGGACGAAGCCCGCGTTATCGCCCACCTCTGGAACAAGGGCAAGGAATCTGTGCTGGAATACAAGATGAGCCAGGTGAACGGCAACTGGAAGGCATGGGACTTGATTATCGACGACCTGTCCACCGCCCGTAACTACAAGGAGCAGTTTGGCCAGATCCTGAAGACCAAGAGCTTTGCCGAACTCATCGACATTATCAGCAAGAAGGCTGACGAGGCGGAGAAGTAATTCCCTTGATTGGAATTTCTGCTGGGTTTTCCATCGGGACGATTGTGTGCGCCGCCCTGGGCTTGGTGGCGCTTGTCGTCTTGTTTTTCCCTTTCGTATTCAAGGTGGACTTTGACGTAGACCTGATGGGGGCGAAGGCAGAAATCCGGCTGTTCAGGAAACTGCTTTACACCTGGAAGAAATCCTTCAAGAAAGATTCAGACGAAGACGAGCTGGATTCTCTGGACGGCGGCCATGGCGGTGATAGCGGTGATGGCGAGGATGTGGTGCCCACCTACGTTCCTCCTAAGAAAAAGCCGATGACCGAGGAAAGCACGAATAAGGAGCCTGTCAAGGATGCGGTTGAGGATTCCGTGACGGCGCAAGTCTCGGCCCCGTCCACATCAAAGGAAAGGCTTGAGTCGAACACGCCTAAGATCGTTGAACCCAAGACGGACTCAGCCAAGGTCTCTGAAAACCTGGACGAACCGAAAACCGACGAGGAGAAGGAAAAGCCCAAGCTTTCCGAGACGGAATTCTGGACCATCATATTGACGCCGGAGATGGATAGCAGGGCCTTCTGGGCGGTAAAGAAACTGCTGACGGCGTTGCTTAAGTTGTTCAGAATCAAGTTTGAGGATTGCTTTGTGGAGGGTATCCGCACGGACTACGTGAGCATGGGCTACGGTGCCGCCCTCAACGGAATTTTGAAGAGTTTCCCCTATATTGACGCCTGGGACTTTCGCATGGACTGGACCCACGACCATGAGCAGCGTGCACAGGGGCGGGTGCGCATTTCCGTGAATCTGTGCAGAATCATTGGCCTGCTGCTGACGGTGCTTTTTTACGGAGGGATTGTGGCCTTCAAGTTCTGGCGTCGCAGGGCCCAGGTGCTCAAGACACATGAACTGCCGGAGCTGGGCTGGGTGCGCAAAAAGATTGTTAAACTGATGGCGGAGGAAGAATAATGCCTGCTTTGACATTGGATCGACTTTTGGCTTCTATTGGCTTTGGCTCCCGCAAGGAGGCCCGCGCCCTCATCCGCGCCGGGATGGTGGAGTTGGATGGCCAGGTGGTGGACAATCCGTTCATTGAGTTCAAGACCCGCCCCGAGACCATCGTGGTGAACGGTGAGGAGGTGCCCACCTTTGAAAAACTGTACATCATGATGGACAAGCCCCTGGACGTGGAGTGCAGCCACAATGCCCGTGACCATCAGACCATCTACAGCCTACTGCCGGATCGCTTTTCTGCCATGGGAATCCAGACGGTGGGTCGCCTGGATGCGGACTCCTCTGGCCTGATTCTGTTGAGCAACCAGGGCGATTTCATCCATAAGGTGGAAAGCCCCAAGAAGGGTTACCTGAAAAAGTACCGCGTGACTTTGGCCCGCGAATTCACTGCGGAACAGAAGGCTGAACTTCTGAAGGGAGTGATGCTGAAGGACGAACGCCGCCCGGTGCTTGCCCGTGAACTTTCCGAGGAACGCATTGTGGTGGACGGTGCCGAAGTGGATTCCGTGGTCATTTCCATCGGTGAAGGATTGTACCATCAGGTGCGTCGCATGTTTGCCGCCGTTGGCAACCACGTGATGACTTTGACTCGTGAAGCCATCGGCCCTGTTACCATGGACACTACCCTGGGCAAGGGCGGCTGGCGCTACCTTACCGAAGAGGAAGTAGCTGCTTTGGCGAAGTAGGTTGCGCAGTATCTTAAGCGCAAAGACTCTTAAGAATTCAAATAACAAAAGCCCCGGCAGAGCCGAGGCTTTTTGCATATACGCTAGGGGTGTTTTGCCGGTTCCCCTGACAAAACTAAAAACTCAGTTCGAATCCCTTAGGCTTCATCGTCTTCGGCGGATTCCACGGCGATCATGACATCGCTATCTTCGGATTCCAGCTTGGCGTTGACACCTTCTACAAGAGCTTCCATGGAGTTGATCTTGTCCTTGATGTCGTTGCTGAACTTGAAGGTGGGAACCAGACGGTCTTCGATGAGGACTGTTTCGCCAGTACGGGGATTGCGGGCTGGGCGAGCCTTACGGGGCTTGCAGCTAAAGGTTCCGAAACCGCGGATCTCGATGGTGTTGCCTTCAATCAGTTTTTCGCCCACGAGGTCGAGAAACTGTTCGATGACGGTCTTAATATCGTTGCGCACAAATCCAGTGGACTTGGCGATTTCTTGAATCAGTGTTTGTTTAGTTATATTTGCCACGCCGTAAATATAGGTTTATCAATGGTTTAGCGTATATGTGGCTGCGAAATTAAATAAATTTTTCGGGCACACTTTGCGGACTTTTTGTGGATAGTTGTTGTTAATATGTTGAAAGATGTTGAAAGTTTAAAACCGGCCGTTAAGTCCTTTAAACTCCGAGACTTAGAGGTATTCCCCAACACTATTTTGAGCCCCATGGACGGGGTAACGGACGCTCCTTTCCGCCGTTTGTGCCGTGTTTTGTCCGGAAATCGCATGGGACTGTTGGTATCTGAGTTCGTTCCTACCAATGCAGACGAGATTTTCAGCCTTACGGGCCATAAACAGCTGAAATTCTATCCGGAAGAGAAGCCTTTTGGCATCCAGATTTTCGGTTGCTATCCCGATAAGATGGCTGCGGCGGCAAAAAAGATCGCTGACGGCCTCCATCCCGACTATATAGAAGTGAATGCGGGGTGCCCGGCCCCAAAGGTGGCGGGCAAGGGAAGCGGTTCCGGCTTGCTTCGGGATTTACCCCGCCTGCAGGAGATTTTGCACGACGTGCGTGCTGCGCTGGATACCTGCGAAGTGAACATTCCGTTGACCTTGAAGTGCCGCATCGGCTGGGATGACGAATCCATCAATGTGATGGAAACCCTGAAAATTGCCGAGGGCGAAGGCGTGGAACTTCTGGTGGTTCACGGACGCACCCGCTTGCAGGGCTACAACGGTCTTGCCAACTGGGACTGGATCGGGAAGGTGGCCGCCGCCGCCAAGATTCCGGTGGTCGGTAACGGCGACGTGAACAGCGTGGAATGCGCCCTGGAACGCATCAATACCTACGGCGTCGCTGGCGTGAGTATCGGCCGCGGTGCCATGCACAACCCCTGGATTTTCGGGCAGATCGCCGACGCCTGGGAAGGAAAGCCCGCCCACATCATTACCGCCGAAGAGGCCCTGGACGTGTTCCCCATCTACTACAAGTTCCTGGATGAAGAAGGCCGCACGGAAATGGGTGCCATGGGCCGTCTAAAGCAGCTGGCCGCACGACTTTGCAAAGGATTTGTGGATGATTTAGGGGACAGGGTACAGGGGACAGGGGATAGTTTGTCCGCCGCTATGGAAGTTCGGCAGACATTGCTCACGGCCCGGACTCCCGAGGAATTTTTCGAACGCAAGGAAATGCTGAAGAGCGGCATCGCCAAGAGCTTGCGCTACGAACCCAACCGTCTGGTAAATCTGAACGGCGCCAAGGATAATACCTTGGTTTTCGGGGACCATTACGTGAATCGGTAGGTGGTGCCTGCATCATATTAGAGACTGGCATGAACCAAAATGTTCTGCCTTCACTTTTCCCATTCCATTGTATAGAAATATCCTATTTTAGGATTTTCTATCATATGAAAATAGGCTTTGTGGTTGTAATCGAAATCCACAACGCCACATTCCTCGATATCAGTCTCTACCTCGGAATTGATTAATCGGCGATAGATTCGGGCCGGTTTTTGTTTCCCTTTCTTAAAACCTAAAAGAACTCTAAATTGAAGAATTTTTGTTGGT